>NZ_JAEIMH010000108.1:0-26203 GCF_016464295.1 Streptomyces sp. N35
CGGCCCCCCCCCCCCCCAACGCCCCCCGCCCCGCGGCCGGGGCCGCGGCCGCGCCCCCGCGGGGCGGCACCGGAGCGCCCCCGGGAGCGTCCAGCGGAGCGTGGGCGTCGGGGCCGGGGACGTACGCCATGGCAGGCATCTGTCCCCCGCCCTGTCCCCCGCCCGCGAAGCCGCCGCCTCCGCCGCCGCCCGCGCCGCCCCGCTCCAGGCGGTCGGGCCTGGCCAGCATGGAGCGCTGACCGTCGTATGCCGCCGGGAGGAGCACCCGCGCGCAGATCAGCCCGAGCTGGAGGCGCGGCGATGTGGCGCCGCGCATCTCGGTCAGTCCCTCGTTGACCAGGTCGGCGGCGCGGCTCAGCTCGGCGGCGCCGAAGCCCCGTGCCTGGGCCTGCATCCGCTCGATGACATCCGCGGGGGCGTCGATCAGACCCTTCTCGGCGGCGTCCGGGACGGCCGCCAGGATCACCAGATCCCGCAGCCGCTCGAGGAGATCGGCCACGAAGCGGCGCGGATCGTTGCCGCCCTCGATGATCTGGTCCACCACCTCGAAGGCCCCCGCACCGTTGCCCGCGGCGAACGCCTCGACGACGGAGTCGAGCAGCGAACCGTCCGTATAACCGAGCAGCGAGGTCGCCATGGCATACGTCACACCGTCGTCGCCCGCACCGGCGAGCAGCTGGTCCATGACGGACATCGAGTCACGTACGGAACCGGCGCCCGCGCGCACGACCAGCGGCAGCACACCGTCCTCGACCGGCGCCTTCTCGCGCCCGCAGACCTCCGCCAGGTACTCGCGCAGGGTGCTGGGCGGCACGAGCCGGAACGGGTAGTGGTGCGTACGCGACCGGATCGTCCCGATGACCTTCTCGGGCTCGGTGGTCGCAAAGATGAACTTGAGGTGCTCCGGCGGCTCTTCGACCACCTTGAGCAGCGCATTGAAGCCCGCCGACGTGACCATGTGGGCCTCGTCGATGATGTAGATCTTGTAGCGACTGCTCGCCGGCCCGAAGAAGGCCTTCTCCCGCAGATCACGCGCATCGTCCACACCACCGTGCGAGGCGGCGTCGATCTCGATGACATCGATCGAACCCGGCCCGTTCCTGGCCAGATCCCGGCAGGACTGACACTCGCCGCAGGGCGTGGGAGTGGGACCTTGCTCACAGTTGAGACAGCGGGCCAGGATGCGCGCGCTCGTCGTCTTGCCGCAGCCGCGCGGGCCACTGAACAGGTAGGCATGGTTGACCCGGTTGTTCCGCAGCGCCTGCTGCAGCGGGTCGGTCACATGCTCCTGCCCGATGACCTCGGCGAACGACTCCGGGCGATAACGGCGGTACAGCGCAAGGGACGACACACATACGAGGTTATCGGCCCGCACTGACAGCCCGGACCGCAAGCGGTTCTCCGCAGACGCCCGGGAACGCAAGCGCCCCCCACGCACCCGCCAGAGCCGACCTACCCTTGCTGCCTTCCGGCCCTGGGGGAGTTCAGTCAGATAGCGCCACGTGAGGGGCTGCGCCAAGGGTACCCGATCCGGAGGGCTGCGAACGAGCCCGCCCCGATCACCCACCGGACCTCCGGGAACGGGTTCGCGAGCACTCCTCAACGTCTTGTATTGTTTGCCGCGGAGGATTCGCCTAGTGGCCTAGGGCGCACGCTTGGAAAGCGTGTTGGGGGCAACCCCTCACGAGTTCGAATCTCGTATCCTCCGCCTGATCAGAGGGCCGGTCCGCTTCGGTGGACCGGCCCTCTGGCGTTCTCCGTCCCAGTTTCCGTCTCGCTCGGACCCTGCGGAGCCGTCTCCGTTGGACGCTGCGGAGCGTCAATCGAGGAGACCACCCCGGCAACGCGCCGCCCGCCCGCCTATCCGTCCAGCCGAATCCGGATGCCCACCGCGCGCCCGGATCCGCCGCGCAGCCTGCTGCCGAGCAGTCCGACTCGGGCGGCCAGTCCGTATTTGCGCTTCATCAGGCCGGTCAAGTGCGCGCTCTCATCCGGCGTCAGCACCTCCGCGACCCCGGGCGTCGAAGCGCCGAGCGGTCTGCCCCGCCAGTCACAGGGGGCGACCGTCACCAGGCCGCTGTTGCGGATCCGCTTCACCTTTCCGGCATCTGCGGCGCTCCACACCGCCAGCGCCCGGCCGTCCGCCATCACCCAGACCGGGGTGGGAACCGCCGTACCGTCCCGGCGAAAGGTGGTGAGGAGGAGGTATTTGCCGGCGGCCAACTCACTGAGCATCACGTCAATTTGAGTCACGGCTGTAGAGTAACTGGTTAGTTAGCCACGGCACGGAGACCGCCGCCGGTACGCCAAGTGACGCGAACGACGCAGCCGAAGGGAATCGCTATGGGGAGATTCGTCTGGACCCTGCTCGCCGGCTTCGCGATCGGCACCCCCGCGGTTCCTGTCGGCCTCTCGCTCTCCCTGCCCGGGCCGGTCGCGCTGCTCGCGGTCCTGCTGGGCTCCGCCGGCTGCGTGGTCTTCGCGGTGTTCGCCATGGAGCACGCACGGTTGCGCTGGCAGTCCTGGCGCGCCCCGCGGAAGTCGTCTGCGGTACGGGCCGCCTCCGCGGCGGGCACACCCATCGGCGGTGCGGCCGCCGACGACACGGTTGCCGACGACACAGTTGCCGTCGAACCGCCTGCGGGCGACCGGCTCTCGGGTACCGCCGGGCGGCGAGCACGGCGGGTTTTCGACCGGTACGGCGTGGTGGGCTTCGGCATAGTAGGGCCCGCCCTCTTCGGCACCTGGGGCTCGTCCTTGCTCGGCGCCGCCCTCGGCATCCCCCGCCGGCGGCTGATCCGATGGCTGCTGGCCGGCGTCACCCTGTGGTGCACGGTCATGCTGATCGCGTCGGACGCAGCCTTCGACGCTTTCGGGATCGGATGACCGGCCTGCCTGCGGACCGGATGACCGGCCTGCCTGTGGATCGGATGACCGGCCTGCGTACAGAGGGGTCCACGGGAATTCATCTAACTGGTTAGTCCTCGTTACGATGACCCGCATGTCCCGAGCCGATGCAACCAAGGCCCGCATCCTCCAGGCCGCCACCGACGAGTTCGCCGCGCGCGGCATCGCCGGAGCCCGGGTGGACCGGATCGCCAAGGCGGCGGCTGCGAACAAGAACCTCATCTATGTCTACTTCTGCAGCAAGGACCAGCTCTTCGACACGGTCTTCGACGCCCACGTCATCCACGGGCTGAACACCGTTCCCTTCACCCCTGACGACCTTCCCGGGTACGCAGGGCGGCTCTTCGACTACTGCCAGCAGCACCCCGAGGTCATCCGGCTCGCCACCTGGCACCGGCTGGAACGCGGCGACAGCCACGACCAAGACCCTGCTGTCGCGGCGCCGGCGCGCGACGCCAAGCTGGAGGCACTCGCCGCGGTGCAGAAGAAGGACGGCATCGGCACCGCCTTCTCCCCCACCGCGCTGCTCACCCTCGTCCTGAGCCTCGCCCTCGCGTGGGACCCGAGCAGCGCCGCCGGGATGCCCGCCTCCGTGGCCGAGAGCGAGAGCATCGACGCTCGCCGCCGCTCGATCGTCGAGGCCGTGCGCCGCCTCCTGTGATCAGGGCCGTGCCGGGTCGGTCGAGAGCCTGACCGTGCTCCGCCGGGACATCACGGGCCCTCGTCGCAGCGCACCGAGCGGGTGCGGTTCTCCGGCGTGAAGTACCTGCAGTCCGGCGGCCTGGGCGGCCTAACGTCGCGTGCGGATGGTGTTCCGTCCGTCGGTCACCAGTAGTGACGCCGACCGCCCACCGCGTGGCCGACCGATCCGAGGATCCACAGGATCGCGCCGATGACGACCAGGACGAGACCGATCGTCCAGAGGATGGAGACACCTGTGATGAAGCCGATGGCGAGCAAGATGAGACCGAGTGCAATCATTGCGTCCTCCTAGCTCCCTGCATAAACCAGTATGCGCCTATTTGTTCGCATACCCCCTTGGTTCAGGCAGGGAGCCGGTCCAGGAAGCCGGCGATCAAGGGGGCGATCGACGGCAGGTGGTCCTCGAGGGCGAAGTGGCCGGTCTCGAAGAGGTGGAGTTCGGCGGACGGGACGTCGCGCTGGTAGGCGTGGGCGCCAGGGGCGGGGAAGAAGGGGTCGTTCGTGCCCCAGGTGATCAGCGTCGGCGGTCGGTGCTCGCGCAGCCAGGCCTGCCAGGCCGGGTACGCGGCGACGTTGCTCTTGTAGTCGTACGCGAGGGCGAGTTGGGCCTGCTTGCGGCCGGGCTGATCGAGGAAGTGCTGGTCGAGCAGCCAGCCCTCGGGGGCGACGAGTTCGGGGGCGAGCGTGCCGCCCTCGTACTGGGCGCGGGTGGCATCGAGGGTGAACAGGCCGAGGATGGTCTCCTCGGCGCCGGGGGTGTCCGGTGTGAGTGCGGTGAAGTCGCGGGCTGCCGGGGAGAGGCCCTCTTCGTACGCGTTGCCGTTCTGCACGATCAGACCGGTGACCCGCTCCGGGTGGCGCAGGGCATGGCGGAAGCCGACGGGAGCGCCGAAGTCGAAGAGGTAGAGCGCATAGCGGGTCAGTCCGAGGTTCTCGGTGAAGCCGTCGACGATGTCGGCGAGGCGGTCGAAGCTGTACGTGAACCCTTCGGGGGCGCGGGTGTGGCCGAAGCCGGGGTAGTCCGGGGCGATCAGGCGGTAGTGCCGGCCCAGGATGTCGATGAGGCGCCGGAACTGGTGCGATGCGGACGGGAATCCGTGCAGGAGCAGCAGGACGGGTGCGTCGGCGCGGTCGGGGAGCGACTCACGGTAGAAGACATCCACGCCGTCGACGACCGTACGGCGGTGGGCAGTTCGGGCCGGCAGGGCGAGCGGGGGCAGGGCGACCAGGGGCGGGGAGGGCTGCTGCCGGTCGGGCTGCGGTTGGCCGGGGGAGTGTGCGGTGATCGTCGTCATGTCACATGCCTTCTTTTCCGGAAGATGCATTAGGTGATGCGTCAGATCTATCGTGCAGACGGCTAATGCGTCAACCCTTCGATGTAGCATTAGCGTCATGGATGAGCCCGCACCGTTGACCGGTGAGCCCCTCGCCCTCGATCTGGCCAACACCCGCCCGGTCGGCCCCGGCGGCCCTGCCGACCTGATCGGCACCCCGCGGCAACTGGCCGCGTGGCTGGCCGCGGAGGCCGACCGCCTGCCCGCCGAGGTGCGGGGCCGCGCGCCGACGGCGGCCGGTCTCGCGGCTCTGCATGCCGTACGCGCGGATGTGGACGCGGTGGTGCAGGCCCTGCTCGACGGCGCCGAGCCGCCCGCTTCGGCACTGCGCGGCCTGGCCACCGCCCAGGGTGCGGCCCCACGTATCCGCGAACTGGCTTGGGAGGACGGCGAGTTGAGATCCGCAACCCGTCGTATCGGCTCACCGGCTGCCGCGCTCGCCGCCGTCTTCGCGGAGGACGCCGTGGACCTCCTGTCCGGGCCGGGCGCGGCGAAGATCAAGAAGTGTGAGGCCGAGGACTGCATCCTGCTGTTCCTGCCCGCCCACCCCAGGCGCCGCTGGTGCTCCCCCGCCCGCTGCGGCAACCGCACCCGCGTGGCCCGCTATTACCAGCGCCACAAGCCGGACCGGCCGGACTGACCGGACCGCCGGGCCAACCGAACTGACCGAGCTCAGCCCTGCCGCCCACGCTCCACACAGCAGCGCACGAAGTCCCGCACCAGTGGATCCGCATCGGCCGCCGGCCTCCACACCACGGCCACCGAGCTGGGCGCGACTCCCGTGAGCGGGCGGTACGCGACTCCCGGGCGGGCGTAGTAGCGGGCGGCGGATTCCGGGGCGAGTGCGATGCCGTGGCCGCCCGCGACGGCGCTGAGCCAGTCGTCCGGGTTGTCGGCGACAGCACCGATACGGGGCTCGCGGCCCTCGCGCGCGTCCGTCGCCAGCCAGTAGTCGCGCCAGGTGCCCGCCGCCACGGGAGCCGCCACGAACGGTTCGTCCCACAGCTCGCGGAAGGCGAGATCCTCGCGCGCCGCCAGGGGGTGGCCCGCGGGCAGCACCACGCAGCGCGGCTCCGTGAGCAGCACCTCCGCCCGTAGCGCCTCCTGGCCCGGCAGCGGGAGCGGCAGCAGCGCCACGTCCACGTCGCCGGCCGTCAGGTCCGCGGTCGGCGCGGACCAGGACGCATGCCGCATCTCCACCCGCCAGCCCGGCCGACGGCGCCCGAACGCGGCGATGATCTCCTGCGTGGCCTCACCCGCGGCCCCGGCCAGGAACCCGACCCGCAGCACCTGCTCCGCCCGCCGGGCCGTGTGCCGTGTCTGCCGCAGCGCCTCGGACAGCTCGTCCAGGATCGCCGGCACCCGGGCGGCCAGCGCCTCCCCCGGCCCGGTGAGCGTCATCCCGGCCGGCGTGCGGACGAAGAGTTGGACCCCGAGCTGCTTCTCCAGTTGCCTGATCTGCTTGGTCAGCGCCGGCTGCGATACGTACAACCGCTCGGCGGCGCGGGTCAGATGCCCCTCTTCGGCGACGGCGGCGAAGTAGCGCAGGAGCCTGGTGTCCACGTCCATGCCGCCAGGTTATGAGGACAGGTATTGGATCGGTGGAGCCGCGTGCGAGCAGAGTCGGAGGCCAGGGACGACCGCCGTTTCGAGCCGCTGGAGCCGCACCATGTTCGCCGCATACGTCACCGTCACTTCGCTCACCATCGTGGCGAACGCCGCCGGGGCCTACGCCGACTTCACCGGGCACGAAGCGGTCGGGGCCATCGCCGACCGGCTCGGTGTGCCGCGCTCGTGGATGGTGCGCCTCGGCGCCCTCATGGGCGCGGGCGCCCTGGGGCTCCTTGCGGGCTTTGCCGTACCGGCGCTCGGCACGGCCGCGGCGGGCGGCCTGGTGCTGTACTTCCTCGGCGCGATCGGCGCACATCTGCGGGTCCGTGACTACGACCTGGCCGGCGCGCTGACGATGCTCGCGCTGGCCGGGGCGTCGCTGGTGCTCGGCGTCGGGCAGCACGGGGTGGGGTGAGCGACGGGGTCCCAGGGGTGCGGTGAGTGGCGGAGTCCGCCCCGCTCAGCGCGCCGTCTTCTCCAGGAACGCGAGCAGCGCCGACGCGACCGCCTCCGGGGCCTCCGCCTGCGGGTAGTGCCCCGCACCCTCGACCATCACGATCTCCGTCGGGCCCGCGAGCCCCGACGCGAACTCCTCCGCCTCCGCACGCGGGTCCTTGAAGTCCGGGTCCTTGGTGCCCATCAGGATCAGGGACGGCTGGTGGACCTGGGAGCGGTGGGCCGCCGAGTCCTTGGCCTTCGGGTCGCCCACCGCGACGAACGCGGCCGTACGGCCCGGCTCGCGCAGCCGGGACTTCATGGTAGCGACGTACTCCTTGAAGTCAGCGGGCTTGCCCGCCTTGTACAGCGAGGAGTAGAAGAGCCCCCACAGGAACGGGGTGCGCAGGACGACACCGGTGACAGCGGCCATCACCCGGCCCGGCTTCGGCGGGTTCGCCCAGGGCGAGAGGGCCACAACTCCCGTGATGAGCTCGGGGAGTTCGACGGCGGCGGAGACAACCGAGTCGGGCGTGAAGGACTGGCCCACCACGGTGGCCGGGCCCCCGAGGTGACGGATCAGGGCGACATAGTCGGCGCCGTGCGCCGAGGTGGTGTGCGAGTCCCAGCCCGTGCTGCTCTCACCGTGGCCGCGCAGATCCATGGTGGCCACGCGGTAGCCGGCGGCGACCAGTTGCGGGACGACGAAGCGGTAGACGGCACGCAGATCGCCCATGCCCGGCGCCATCACGACGAGGTGCCCGCCCTCGGGCCCGGTCACGCTGTACGCGATACGGCCTCCCGGCACGTCCAGGTACTGGGTCTGCGACTGCTGCGTCCCGTTCATGGCGGATCCCCCTCGACTGCGGCTAACACTGTTACCCGTAAGCTAACGCTGTTAGCCACGGGCGTCAAGATGTATGCGGGCGAACGCGCGAGGGCCCCGTCCGCCCATGCGTCCGGGGCCCTCGGTGACACGGTTCAGATGTCAGATCCGACCCTGCGCGCGCAGCCGCGGCACGAAGCGGACCGCCCCAAGCCCCAGCCCCACGAGTGCGATGCCCGCGCCGAGCAGCAGGCCGAGGCCCGTCCAGCCGCCCGTCGAGGCGAGCAGACCGCCGTCGGAGTCCGACGGGCCAGAGGTACCCGAGGAGTCCGAAGAGCCCGAGGTCCCCGAGTCCGAGCCACCGGCTCCGCCGTCGCCGGAGCCACCGGCTTCACCCGTACCGCCGCTGTCGCCCGAACCGCCGGTGCTGTCGGCGGCCTCGACGACCTCGAAGGTGAAGACCGCCTCCGCCTCTCCCACGTACGCGGACAGGTTCTGGTTCTCGCCCACGTCCGTACCGGCGAAGAGCTCGGGCGCCGTGGCGTTGCCCTCGCTGTCGGTCTTGACATCGACCAGCCGGACGCCGTCCGCGAAGTGCGGCCCGTCCTGCTGGTACCGCTTGAACCGGACCCGCGTGTTCGCCGCCGGCTCGCCCGACTCGGTCACGTGCACCTCGAGTGCTTCGGGGAAGGCCTTGCCCGCTTCCGCCGTCTGCTTGTCGCCGGCGGTGATCTTCACGTCGTACGCGACCTGCTTGCGCTCCGCGCTGAAGACCGCCTCCTTGCCCTGAGCCTTGGCCCGGACCTTGAACGCGCCGTACGTGCTGCCGCCGTAGAACCAGAGCTTGGGCGACTGGGCGCGGCCCTGCTCGTCCGTCTCGACGATGGCCACGTCCTCCGGGTACGCGTCGAAGAGCGGCTCGACATCGTTCGGGTCGTCGAACGTGAACGTCACCGCCACGCCCTCGACCGGCTTGCCGTCCTTGTCGCGGGCGACGACGGCGAACGGGTCGAAGTCCTCGCTCCGCGCCCAGATCTGGTCCTGGCCGGAGACGGGGGCCAGCTCGTCGGTCAGCGCGCCGGACCACTGGACGACTACGCGGCCCGCGCCGCCGCCCGAATTGCCGCCGCCCTGGGCCGTGCTGTCCTCGATCGGGTTGTCGGTCTCCCGGTAGAAGGGGTCGTCCTGCTTCGGCGCCTTGCCGTCCTTTCCGGCAACGAGCTGCGCTTCGGTCACTCGGTCCGGATTCGCGTAGCTGCTGCCGCCGCCACCGGCTCCGGACGACTTGCTGCGGTCGGCGCCGCCGCCGCCACCACCGCCCGCATAGCCGCCACCACCACCGCCGCCCTCATTACCGCCGTCGCCGGTTGCGTCGCCGCCGTCGCCGCCGGCGCCACTGGCGGAGTGGTCCGCGCCCGCCGCGCCGTTGCCGCCGCCCTCGCCGCCCTGCGCGCCCTTGGCGCCCTTGCCGCCGAGGACGAAGGCGGAGTCTTCACCGTTCTCGCCGCCTGCGTCGCCTGCGCGACCGCTGCTCTCCCCGTACTCGGACACGCCACTACCGCCGCCTCCACCCGCGACGATCAGTGCGGCACCATCGGCCGAGCGGATGGCGCTGCTTCCGCCGCCGTTACTGGCGTAGCTCCCGCCGCTCCCGGGGTTCCCGCCTCGTGCGTCCCCATAGGTCTGCGCGGCGACCACGACCTTGAGCTTCTCGCCCGCGGTCACCTTCGCCGTACCGGACACGTAGCCTCCGGCGCCACCGCCGCCCCCGAGAGCGCTGTCGGCGCCACCGGCTCCCCAGGCCCGTACATCCAGCGCGGTGACGCCGGCCGGAACCTGGAACTCCTGCGCAGCACGCGCCTCGGGCTCAAAAACACGGCAGTTGATGAAAGTGCCGGTCGGCGTGCACGGCTTGCCGCCGAAGTCGGCCGCCTTGCCCGCCGCGGACGCGGTCGGCAGACCCGACCAGGCGCTCGCGGCGGTGACGGCGGCTACGGCCAGGGCCGCTGCTCCGGCCCGCATACGGGCACGGCGCGGCACCACGAAATCCCCACTCATCCGGTTCCCCACTGCTTGTCCGAGCTCCCCCCCGGGAGCCGGTGATGTGTGAAGGAACTGTAACGCCAGAGGCTGGAGTTGCCGACGGTGGAGGGGGAACCGACGTTCACGATCAAGGTGTACGGGACCGTCCGCGCGAACTAGCCTCGACCACACGTCGACCCGAGGGGGACAACCGTGGCCAATCCGCCCGCCAGAAGCGCCGGGGAACGCAAGCGCGACACGTTGCGTCGGCTCGAAGAGGATGTCGATCTGTGGGTGGCGAGTGCGGATCCGGAGACGGGGGCGCCGTTCCTCGTGCCGCTCTCCTTCGCCTGGGACGGCACCTCGCTGCTCTTCGCGACCACCGTCACCAGCCCGACCGGGCGCAATCTCGCCGCTTCGGGCCGGACCAGGATCGGGCTCGGGCCGACCCGGGATGTCGTGATGGTCGACGGTGCGGTGGAGGTCTGCACCGCCGACGAACTGGGCAAGGAGAAGCTCGACTGGTTCGCGCAGGAGAGCGACTGGGATCCGCGGCAGCAGGCGAACGCCGAGGCGTACCGGTGGTTCCGGGTCACGCCCCGGCGTATCCAGGCCTGGCGCGAGGCGAACGAGATCCAAGGGCGGGACCTGATGCGCGACGGCCGGTGGCTGGCCTGAACAGAGAGTCCTGCTCCGAACTCGCCGCCCCCGGAGGTCAGTTGACCTTCCGGCCCTCGGCCATCGTCGCCACGAACCGCTCCAGGCGGGCCAGCCGGGTCTTCTCGGTGCGTGCGGTGACCAGGCGGAAGTAGAGCGCGTACTGGTCGGCCTTGCCGAGCGTCTCGTAGAACGCCCGCGCCGCCGGGTTCGCGTCGAGGGCCTCGACGAGATCCGGCGGTGCGGTGGCGTTCTTCTGCGAGGCGTACGCCGCCTCCCAACGGCCGTCCGTACGCGCCGACTCGACCTCGGCGAGGCCGCGCGGGCGCATCCGGCCGGCGGCGATCAGCGCCTCGGCCTTGTTCACGTTCACCTGGGACCAGGGGGAGCGGGGGCGGCGGGGTGTGGTGCGCTGCAGGAAGTACGTGTCGTCGAAACCGCGCCGCAGACCGTCGATCCAGCCGAAACAGAGCACCGTGTCGACCATCTCGTCCCAGGTGAGCGACGGGATGCCGGTGTGCTTCTTGGCGATCTTCACCCAGAGCGCGGTCCGTTCCCCGTGATGCTCGTCGAGCCAGGCCTCCAACTCGGCCGCGCTCGCGGGGACAAGGATCTCGACGCCGTCCTCGTATGTCTGCATGGACCGCAGATTACGGGCCTTGTAGGACAGTTTCCGTCCTACAAGGAGCGCTGCGAGGCAAGCCGCAACGGGCTCAGGCGGCCAGCTTCTGCGCGATCTTCGTCAGCCGCTCACCCTGGTAGCGCGCCGCCTCGAGGGTCTCGTCCGAGACCTCACCGCTGCTGCCCACGTGCACCGTGCCATAGGGGTTGCCGCCCGCGCCGTAGACCGCGGCGTCCGTGAAGCCGGGCGAGACGATCAGCGAACCCCAGTGGTGGGCCGTGTTGTAGAGGGCGAGCAGCGTGGACTCGTTGCCGCCGTGCGCATTGTGCGCGGAGGAGAAGCCGGTGAAGGGCTTGTCGTGGAAGACGCCCTGCTGCCACAGGCCACCCGTCGAGTCGATGAACTGCTTGAGCTGGCTCGCGATGTTGCCGTAACGGGTCGGCGAACCGAGCGCATAGGCGTCCGCCCAGCTCAGGTCATCGAGCGTGACCACAGGGACCTCGTCGGAGATGGCGTCGACATGGGCGCGCCAGGCGGGGTTCGAGTCGATCGCGGCATCCGGGGCGAGCTCGGCCACGCGTCGCAGCCGGACCTCGGCGCCCGCCTTCTCGGCGCCCTCGGCGAGGGCCTTGGCGAGCTCGTGCACGTTGCCGGTGGCCGAGTAGTAGACGACGGCGATCTTCGGGGCGGTGGTCCCGGTGGTGTCGGTCGTCTCGATGGTGTCGGTGCTGGTCATGACGAACCCCTCCAGAGGTGCGAAGCCTGAGCCTGAAGCTGAAGCCCGAGGCTGAAGCGGATTCGTATCCGCTTCGGCGATGACCACAGTTAAGCGGATGGAAATCCGGTTCGCAAGGGGTATCCGGATAGCTTTCCGGTTCTGCACGATTCCCGTAATGTTCAGGCCATGAACCAGCCCCCGCTTCTCCCCATGGCCGGCCAGGCGCCCCCGGAGCGCGCCGACGCCGCCCGTAACCGGCGGCGGATCCTGGACGCAGCCGGCCGGATCGTCGACGAGCAGGGCGCGAAAGCGCTCACGATGAACGGGGTCGCGCACGCCAGCGGCATCGGCGTCGGCACGGTCTACCGGCGCTTCGGCGATGTATCGGCCCTGCTGTTGGCCCTGCTCGACGACAGTGAGCAGCGCCTCCAGGCCGCCTTCCTCAGCGGACCTCCCCCGCTCGGCCCGGGCGCTCCGGCGGGCGAGCGGCTGCGGGCCTTTCTGCACGCCTACGCCCGGCACACCCTCGACGCCGAGGGACTGCTGCTCGCCGCCGAGAGCGCGTCGGCGGCGGCCCGCTTCAAGAGCGATCCGTACCGGGTCGTCCATACGCATGTGCAGCTGCTGATCCGCGAGGCCCGGCCCGAGCTCGACGCGCCCGTCCTGGCCCATCTGCTGCTCGGCGCGTTCCAGCCGAGTCTGCTGTGCCATCTGCGCAGCGAGATGAAGGTGTCCGAGGAGCGCCTCGAGGCATCGTTGGACCAACTGCTCGGCACTCTCGTGTAGCTGGACCAGCTGCTCGACTCGCTTGCACAGCTGGACCAACTGCCGGACTCACCCGTCTAGTTGAGCGCCTGCTCCCGTACGGGTCCGTCGGCCGGGCGCGTCGCCGCCGCCCAGCGCGTCACGGGACCGAGCGCGTACGACGCCGCCAGGATCAGTGCGCCGAGCAGCAGCCACCC
Organism: Streptomyces sp. N35; assembly: GCF_016464295.1. NCBI lineage: Bacteria > Bacillati > Actinomycetota > Actinomycetes > Kitasatosporales > Streptomycetaceae > Streptomyces > Streptomyces sp. N35. Next base: position 12,797 of record NZ_JAEIMH010000108.1, read on the forward strand.
GGCCGCACCGACCTCGATGAGCAGCAGGGTCAGCAGGAGCGGCCCGAGGGTGCGGGCGACCGTGACACCCGTACCGAAGAAGCCCTGGTACTCGCCGATGCGGCCGGGCGGGGCGAGGTCGAAGCCGAGCTGCCAGGAGCCGGCCGACTGCAGCATCTCGGCGGCCACGAGCAGCACCGAGCCGCCGATCAGGGCGACCGCCGCGCCCCAGGCCGACGCCCCGGTCGACAGGGCGAACACCCCGCAGGTCGCCAGCATCAGCACGCCGGAGCGGCGGATCGCACGGGCGGCGGTGCCAAGTCCCGTGACCGCGCGGGCCATTCGGACCTGGAACAGCATCACGGCACCCGTGTTGAGGATGAACAGGGCGGACACCAGCCACTCGGGAGCCTCGGTGCGCTCGGTGATCCACAGCGGAATGCCCAGGCTGAGCAGCGGCATCCGCAGCAGCAGCACGGTGTTGAGCAGTGTCACGACGGCGTACGGACGGTCGCGGAGCACCTCGAGCCTCGCGCCCTCGACGGCCGGGACGGGCTCGACGGCGGGCAGCCGCGTCAGGACGTACGCGCAGGCCAGGAAGGTCACCGCGTCGAGGGCGAACACCGTGAGATACGCGCCGTCGGTCCCAAGCGACAGGGCCACACCGCCGAGTCCGGCACCCACCGCGAGCCCCGCGTTGAGCGTCGACTGCAGATGGGCGAGCGCTCCGGTGCGTTCCTCCTTGGCGACGAGCCCGGCGAGGAGCGCCTGGCGGGCGGCCGCGAGTCCGGACTGGGCGGTGGCGTAGCCGCAGGCCGCGAGCAGGAACGGTACGAAGTCGCGTACGACCAGGAAGGACGCGACCGCGGCGGCCGTCGCGACGGCGAGCAGCACCGCCGTCCCGCGCGGTCCGCGCCGGTCGGCGAGGCGTCCGAGCGGCACCCCCACCAGCGAGCCGACGGCCCAGGCGGCCGTGAGCCCGAGCCCGATCCTCGCGGCGTCGAGGCCGACGACGTGGGTGAAGTAGAGCGCCGAGGTGACGTAGTACGCGCCGTCGCCGACGGAGTTGCTCAACTGGGCCAGAGCGAGGGTGCGTTGAGGTCCCCGAGGCGGGAGCGGGTTCGTCATGAGCACTACGGTAGGGAGCCAGTGGCTCCCTACCGTAGGACAATCCGCGCCCGTCCCCCTGGGCCAATAGGAGGGCTACTCCTTCAGTCCGAAGCGGTCATGCAGCCTCCGCATCCGCCGCGGCGCCCACCACGCCCGGCCCCCGAGCAGCGTCATCGTCGCCGGGACCAGGAGCATCCGTACGACCGTCGCGTCGATCAGGACCGCGAGGGTCAGACCGAGGCCGATCTGCAGGATGGGCGAGAAGCTGCCGGTCATGAAGGCGCCGAAGACGATCGCGAGCAGCAGCGCGGCGCAGGTGACCACACGGCCGGACTGCCTGAGGCCCGTCACCACGGCGGCCCGGTGGTCGCCGCTGCGCAGCCACTCCTCGCGCATCCTGGCCAGGATGAACAGCTCGTAGTCCATGGCGAGTCCGAACGCGATCGCGATGATCAGCGGCGGCGCGGTCAGGCTCAGCGCCCCCAGACCTTCGGCGCCCAGCCAGCCGGCCAGATGCCCGTCCTGGAAGACCCAGGTGACGACGCCGAGTGCGGCGCCCAGGCTGAGCAGGGTGGTCAGGATCGTGCGTACGGGGATCAGGAGCGAGCCCGTGAAGGCGAAGAGCAGGGCGAAGATGCCGACGAGGACGATCACGATCGCCCAGGGGGCGCGTTCGGCCAGCATGGCGCGGAAGTCGACCATGTGGGCGGCGTTCCCGGTGACATGGACGGGTTCGGCGCCGCGCAGGTCGCGGATCCGCTCGACGAGGCCGGTGGCCTGGGCTCCGTCGACGGTGCCCTTCGGATAGAGGTCGAGCAGGATCGTCCCGTTGCCGGTGCGGACGGATTCCGCCCGTGCGATGCCGGACAGGGCGCGGATCTTGCGTTCGCAGTCCGGTTCGGCGCCCGGCATGATCACGACGCTGACGGGGTCGAGTCCGGTGCCCTCCGGGTAGTGGGCGCGGACCGAGTCGTACAACTCCCGTGCCTCCGTGCCCTGTTTGAGCTGGCGCGCATCGCCCAGGTTCATGGTCATCTGGGTGGCGGGCAGCGCCAGGAGGACGAGGCCGGCGACCACCGCGACCGTCACGGCGACCGGGCGGCGGGCCGAGAAGCGGGCGAGGCGGGCGAAGACATGGCCGGGCTCGCGCTCGGAGGTCCTGCCGAAGAGCCGCTTGCGCGGGGAGGCCGGTGCGATCTTCCCGCCGAACTTGGTGAGCAGCGCCGGCAGCAGCGTGACCGCCGCCAGCATGTCGACCACGACGACCGCGGCCGCCGCGAGGCCCATGCTGCGCAGGAACAGGTTCGGGAACACCATCAAGCCGGTCAGACAGACCGCCACCGTGAGCCCCGAGAACAGCACGGTCCGCCCGGCCCGCGCGACCGTACGCTCGACGGCCTGCTCGACCGACTCCGCGGACGCACGCTCCTCGCGGAAGCGGACCACGATCAACAGGGCGTAGTCCACGGCGAGTCCGAGCCCGAGCATGGTCGTGACCTGCACCGCGTACACCGAGACATCGGTCACCAGGGAGAAGCCGTACAGCGCGAGGAAGGCGCCCGCGACCCCGCTGACCGTGACGACCAGCGGCAGCGCGGCAGCGCGCAGACCGCCGAAGATCAGCAGCAGCACGATCAGGACCACCGGCAGCGAGATGATCTCGGCGCTCGCGACGTCCTCCTGCGCCTGCCCGCCGAGCTGGACGCCGAGCAGCGGTCCGCCGCTGACGTGCACGGTCGCCCCGTCGATCTCATGGAACCGCTCGGCGACCTCCTCGGCGAGCTCCTCCTCGTCGTCGTCCGCCAGGCCCTGGCCGAACTCCACGGGGATCAGCAGCGCACGCCCGTCCTCGGACGGCATGCCCTCCGGCACGTCCGCGATACCCGGTAAGTCCCTTACATCCGCGGCGGCTTCGCGGATCTCGGCCCGCAGTCCGGCGAGGTCCCCGGACTCCACGATTGCCTGGATGGACGCGCCCTCGGTGGAGAGCCGGTCGAGCAGTTCTTCGGTGCGCTGCGATTCGCTGCCCTCGACGACCTCCACGGTGCCTTCGAGATCCCCGAAGACCCGGGTGCCGAGGCCGAAGCCTGCCACGAGCAGCAGCAGCCAGATCAGGATGACGGTCAGCGGGCGACGGGTGGCCACCCTGGCGAGTGCGGAAAGCACGGTCCCTCCCAGTGATGTTCCCCGCGCCCTCGGCGGGGTCACCTCACTCAGGCTGCTGGGAAAGGGAGTTGGTCACATCGCCGGTCGGAGCGGTGTTCCCCTCTCGCCCGGCAGGGGGAGGAGTCGCCCGTACGAGGGACTCCCGAGCCTCGCGCCACGGGGAGCCTCAGGCCCCGGGGATCACCAGACCCGTCTCGTACGCGCAGATCACCGCCTGCACCCGGTCCCTGAGCCCCAACTTGCCGAGCACATTGCTCACATGGGTCTTCACCGTGTGCTCGCTCACCACGAAGGCCTCCGCGATCTCCGCGTTCGTCAGCCCGCGCGCGAGCAGCCGCAGCGTCTCCTCCTCGCGGGCGGTGAGCACGGACAGGCGGGCGGGTGAGGGTTCGGCGGCCGATTCGGTGCGGCGCCTGCGGACGACATCGGCGACCAGGCGGCGGGTCACCGAGGGCGCGAGCAGGGAGTCACCGGAGGCGACCACCCGTACGGCGTGCACGAGGTCGTCGCGTCGGACGTCCTTGAGCAGAAAGCCGCTCGCCCCCGCGTACAGCGCCTCGTAGACGTACTCGTCGAGATCGAACGTCGTCAGCATCACGACCTTGCAGGCCGACTCCGCGCACACCACCCGCGCCGCTTCCAGCCCGTCCATGACCGGCATACGGATATCGAGAAGGAGCACGTCAGGGGTGTGCCGGCGGACCGCGTCCACCGCCTCGGCACCGTCTCCCGCCTCGGCGACCACCTCGATATCGGGCTGTGCGTCGAGGATCATCGAGAAGCCGCTGCGGACCAGTTCCTGGTCGTCCGCGACGACCACACGCACGCTCATCCGACGCGCTGCGCTTCGGTGGGCAGCGTGACGATCACCCAGAACCCGCCGTCGGGTCCGGGACCCGTGGCCGCCGTACCGCCGCAGGCCGCGGCCCGTTCCCTGATCCCGATCAGCCCCTGCCCCGCACCCTGGACCCGGGTCTTGCCCGGCCGCCCGTCGTCCCGCACCGTCACCCTCAACTCATCGACTCCCCAGTCGAGTTGGACGATGGCCTTGGTGGCCCCCGCATGCTTCACCGTATTGGTCAGCGCCTCCTGCACAACCCGGTACACCGCCACCTCCACATCCGCGGGCAGCTCGGCAGGCTCCCCGGTCTGCAGCTGCTCGACGTGCAGCCCGACCGCCGCCACCTGCGCGACGAGCTGGGCGAGGGCGGCGAGCGACGGCTGCGGGCTGCGTTCGGGCGGCAGGGAGCCCGGGGGTTCCTTCAACACCCCGAGCAGGCGCCGCAGTTGGGACATGGCATCGCGTCCGGCGCCGGCGATCGCCTCGAAGGCCGCCTCCGCTCGCGAGGGATCGCTGCGCACGACCACGGGGCCGGCCTCCGCCTGCACCACCATCAGGCTCACCGCGTGGGCCAGGATGTCGTGCATGTCGCGGGCGATCCGGGCCCGTTCGCGGGCGACGGCCCGCGCGGCCTCCATCTCGCTCTCGTACGCGAGTCTGCGCGCCCGCTCCTCCACGGCCTCGGTGTACGCGCGCTGGATCCGGGCGAGGCGGCCGAGTCCGTACGCGCCGAGCAGGCTCATCAGGTGGAAGGCGTACTCGAAGGGCTCGGCGTGCTCCTTGAACGTCATCGACACCGAGGCCCCCGCCAGCCACACGAGCAGCATCAGGCGGCGCGGCCGGGTCGTGCCGATCGCGGCGACCGTGTAGAGCACGACGAAGCCGCCGAACACCACGTCGGGCGGCGGTGCGTGGTGCAGGGTCATCGCGGTGGTCGCGGCGCCGACCAGACAGCCGGTGACGTACGGGGCACGGCGGCGCCACACCAGCGGCAGCGCGGTCGCGGCGCCGAAGAGGAAGCCGGGCCAGGTCAGGTTGTCGTCGTTCTCGCGCTCGGGCAGCAGGAACTGCAGTGAGACGGCGATCAGGACCAGCGCGGCCAGCGCGACGTCCACCACCTGCGGACGGCGGGCGGCACGCAGCCAGGATGCTTCGGGCATACGGCAACTCCGGGGTGGGGAGGGCCGGTTCGGGTGTGTTCAGTATCGGTACGGGGCGGGGGCGGGGAATCGCCGGTGCGGGGGATATCCACCGCAGCCCCACTCAGCCCCTGCGGCGATCGAGCAGATCCGAACGACGTCCGGATGCGGGGCCCGGGGCGGGGCCCCGGGTTCGGGGAGGGGCGGGGCTGGGGAAAAATACCCACGTGATCATCTCCGCGGGCGGGGCCCTGATCGACCTGGTGCCGCAGCGGAACGACGACGCCACCCTCCCCGCCCTCGAACCCAAGCTCGGCGGCGGCCCCTTCAACACCGCCCGCGCCCTCGGCCGGCTCAAGGCAGCCGCCGGCTTCTGCTCCCGCGTCTCCCGCGACCACTTCGGCCAGGCGCTGCTCGACGCACTGGGCGCCGACGGCGTGGACACCTCCCTCGTCCAGCGGGGCGAGGAGCCGACCACGCTCGCGGTCGCACACATCGATCCGGACGGGTCGGCCGCGTACTCCTTCTATACGGAGGGCACGGCGGACCGCCTCTTCGCACTCCCGCCCGCGCTACCGGACTCGACCCGGGCCCTCTGCTTCGGCACCTGCTCCCTCGTCCTCGAGCCGGGCGCGACCGCGTACGAGAACCTGCTGCGCCGGGCCGCCGCGCAAGGCGTGTTCACCGCGCTCGACCCCAACATCAGGACGGGCCTGATCAAGGACCCGGCCGCCTACCGCGCCCGCTTCCTCGGCTGGCTCCCCCACGTGCGCCTCCTGAAGCTCTCCGAGGAGGACGCGGCCTGGCTCGCGGACGGCACACCCGTCCGTACGGCGCTCGAGCAGTGGCTGGCCGCGGGCCCCCGGGCGGTGGTGCTCACCCGGGGCGCGGACGGCCTGACGGCGCTCACGGCCGAGGGCGCCGAGCACACGGTGCCCGGGGTGGCCGTGGACGTGGTGGACACGATCGGCGCGGGCGACACGGTCAACGCGGCGCTCCTGCACCGGCTCGACCAGCTCGGCGCCCTGACCCGCACGCCGACCGGCGACGAGTGGGACGACGTCCTCGCGTACGCGGCACGGGCTGCGGCCGTGACCTGTGGGCGGGCGGGGGCTCAGCCTCCGTACGCCCACGAGGTGGTCAGCCCCTGACGAAGACGCCGGCCTTCGCCGCCGCCACCGCCGCCTCGGCCGCCCGGTCGGCGGCCGCCTCGTCGAGCGGGGCGCCGCTGGCGAGGAAGCGGTAGTAGAGGGGCGCCGAGACGGCCCGTACGACCTCGTGTGCATCCGGTCCGACGGGCAACTCACCGCGCCCGACGGCCAGTTCGACGCACGGCACCCACTCCTCGATCCGTACCGCATAGAAGCGGTGCAGCGCGTCGGCGGCGGACGCGTCGCAGCTCGCCGCCGCGATCACCGCGCGGAAGAGCCGGCTCTGACGGGGATCGGTGAGGGTGCGGCGTACCAGCCGGGCATTGGCGCGCAGGTCGTCCAGGAGCGCGCCGTGGTCGCTGCGCGGCTCGGACTGCTCGGCCATGTCGGCGAGCAGATCGGCGACGAGGGCGGTGGCGCTGCCCCAGCGGCGGTAGACCGTCGTCTTGCCGACGCCCGCGCGCTGGGCGACCTCGGCGAGGTCGAGGTTCGCGAAGCCGTGCTCTGCGAGGGCGTCGCCGGCCGCGTCGAGCACGGCGGCGCGCACGCGGGCGGTGCGGCCGCCGGGGCGTACGGTGCCTGGGGCGTTCTCCATGACGCCCAGCCTAACGGGAGCGAGTTCCCTTTACGTACGAGAGCTGCCCATCCCGTACGGGAGAGACCTGTCTCGTACGGGAAAGCGCACCGCATCCACCAAACGCACCCGCACCCACAGCACCGCCACCGCCGTGCCCACACCCCCTAAAGCCCCAGCACCACCCGCGCGATCATGAAGTAAATGATCAACCCGGTCGCGTCCACGAACGTCGTCACCAGCGGAGCCGAGATCACCGCCGGGTCGATCCCCAGCTTCTTGGCGAGCAGCGGCATACCGCCGCCGATCACCGCCGCCCAGGCGCAGACCGCGACCAGCGTCAGGCCCACGACCAACGCGATGTCCCCGTTCTTCGCGATCACCCAGGCGAAGACCAGACCGACCGCACCGAGCATCAGCCCGAGCAGGAACCCGACCCGGCACTCACGCCAGGCCACCTTCAGCACATCCCCCGGCCGCACCTCACCGACCGCGAGGGCGCGCACCGCACCGGTCGCGGCCTGCGCGCCGACATTGCCGCCGGTGCCCACGAGCAGCGGGATGAACAGGGCGAGCGCCGTGACCCGCTCGATCTCCCCCTCGAACGCCTCGAGGACCTTGGCCGTCAGCGTCGCCGCGACGATCAGGAGCAGCAGCCACACCACGCGTGAGCGCGCGAGCCGGAGCACGCTCGCGGTCAGATAGTGCCCGTCGAGCGGGCTGGCCGCGGCCTGCCGGGCGATGTCCTCGGTGTCGGCGGCCTCGATGACCTCGAGGGCGTCGTCGATGGTCAGCAGCCCGACGATCCGGTCCTCGCTGTCGACCACGGGCAGGTCGAGCAGATTGCCCTCCTGCATCAGACGGGCCGCGGACTCGGCGGTGTCGGTGGCGTGCGCCCGCAGATGGGCGGTGTCGACCAGCCCGTTCAACGGGTCCGCCGGATCGGCCAGGACCAGGTCCCTCAGCCCTACGACACCGATGAGCCGCCGCCCCGCGTCGGTCACCGGCAGCGTGTAGACCGTCTCGGCCTCGGGCCCTTCCCGGCGTACGCGGTCGAGGGCCTCACCGACGGTGATGTGCTCCTTGAGCCGTACGACCTCGGGGGTCATGAACCGGCCCACCGACCCCGGCGCGTACCCGAGCAGCGTCGCCGTCAGCTCCCGCTCATGCGGGCTGAGCCCGGCCAGGACCCGCTGGGTGAAGTTCGCGGGAGCCTCGCCCAGGAGCCGGGCGCGGTCGTCCGGGTCCATGCCCTCGACGAGCTCGCGGAAGGCGTGGTCCCGTACGGCGGTGAGGATCTTCTGCTGCTCGACCCCGTCGAGCTCCCCGAACACCTCGGAGGCACGGTCCTTGTCGAGCAGCCGGAAGAGCACCCCGGCCGTGGCCGGGTCGACGCGGGTGATCTCGTCGGCGATCTCGTGGTCGGGCCGCTCGTCGAGCCACTGCTGCAGATGCCCGACATCGTGCGCGGCGACGAGATCGGCGAGCTTGGCTTCCGCGGTGCGCTCGGTCATGGGGCCAGCTTCACCGATGTCGCACCTCGTCGGCAGCAGCGACATCATGGCCGTATGACCGCGAAGAAGTCCGCCGGCAAAACCGCGCCCGCCGAGATCCACCTCGCCCAGAACCCCGACGCCGACGCGCTGCTCGGCCGCAGCCCGCTCGCCGCCCTGGTCGGCATGCTGCTCGACCAGCAGGTGCCGATGGAGTGGGCGTTCACGGGCCCGTACACGATCGCCGAGCGCCTGGGCCGGGACGATCTGGACGCGCACGAGATCGCGGCGTACGACCCCGAGGCCTTCACGGAGCTGTTCAAGACCAAGCCCGCCGTGCACCGCTATCCGGGTTCGATGGCGCAGCGTGTGCAGCAGCTGTGCCAGTACCTGGTCGACGAGTACGACGGGGACGCCACGGCCCTGTGGTCCGAGGTCGAGGACGGCATGGAGCTGCTCGCCCGGCTGAAGGCGCTGCCCGGGTACGGGGAGCAGAAGGCGAAGATCTTTGTGGCCGTGCTCGGCAAGCGGTACGGCGTGACGCCCAAGGGCTGGCGCGAGGCGGCGGGTTCGTACGGGGACAAGGACTCCTACCGCTCGGCCGCCGACATCACGGGACCCGAATCGCTGGCCAAGGTGCGGGCGTTCAAGCAGGAGGCCAAAGCGGCGGCGAAGGCGGCCAAGGCCGCGAAGTAGCGGGGCGCCCAGGCCGCGAAGCAGCAGGGCCGCCCAGGCCGCGAGGCAGGTGGGCGGCCAGGCCCGAAGCGGCAAGCCGGCCAAGGCCGCACAGCAGTCACGAGGCAGCCGGGCGTACGCCTTACGGGCGGATCTGCCCGAACCGCCGTCCCGCCCCACCTCGGGGCGGGGACATGACGTGCTGTGAGCGTTCCGTCCCCGATCCCAGGACTCCTGCGGCGCCCCGGCCTCCTGCGGGCGCTGCTGCTCGTCCTGCTCACACTCGCCCTGGCCGCCGGCGCACCACCGGCCGCCGCGACCGCCCCCGCCGCACAGCCCGCCGTGACGGGCGAGGCGGAAACCGCCGAGGGCGGCGGGGACAGTGGACTCCGCCCCACCGCCCGCCGCCGCCTCCCCGCGCCGACTGCCACGCCGGGCGGTGCCCGGCCGCCCGCGGCCCGTACGCGTCGGGCCTCCCCGGCGCCGCACGCCGCCCCGCCGCCCGCCCCTTCCCGTACGACCGTCCTGCGTTGCTGACCGTGCCGAGCCCCAGACGCCGCCACGCCCGGAACTCCTCCTCAGCGCAAGGACACCCCCATGCCCAAGGACCCCTACGCGGTGCTGCACGCGCTGCTCCGCGCCGAATCCGTACGCGACCGCCGCGGCCCGCGCACGGACGAGCCGGCCGCCGAAACCCCCACCGCCGAACAGTCGCAGGATGTGCGGCCCGAGCGCCCGGCACGCGACCGCCGGGACTGAACCGGCGGGAGACCGGCAGGTGGCCCCGTATGTCAGGCACATGCGGGGCCAATCCGGCGAAACCGAACACGAGTTGCAGGGAACCTCTTTCCGGAGATCTCAGCGCTCGCTACCGTCCCTCCCACCTCGTTCGCACTGCCTCTGGGGAAGGACCTCTGTGAACGCATCACCTCGTTCGCGCAGCACGATCGCCGCCATCGCCGCCGTCGCGCTCGCCACACCCCTGCTGCTCGCCTCCGCGGGAACGGCCACCGCCGACCGCGGCCACGGGCACGGTCATGGGCACGGCAACCCGGCCAAGGACGCCCGCAAGCTCGCCCGTGAGCTGGTCGAGGACTCGTCCGCGAAGGACGCATACCGCCATCTGCAGAAGTTCCAGGCGATAGCGGACGCCAACGGCGGCCATCGCGCCGCCGGTTCGCCGGGGCACGACGCCTCGGCGAAGTATGTGTACGAGTACCTCAAGAAGGCCGGGTACAAGGTCAGTTACGACCAGTTCGAGTTCGTCTACACCGAGATGCTCACCGAGCGCCTCGCGGTCGTGACACCCACACCGCGCACGGTCGACATCCAGGGGATGACGTACACGAAGTCGACGCCGGTCGGCGGCATCAAGGCGGCCCTCGCCGCGGTGCCGCTGGACGCCACCACCGGCTGTGAGCCGGCGGACTACGCGTCCGGCACCTTCACCGGCAAGATCGCGCTGATCAAGCGCGGCGGCTGCTCCTTCGCACAGAAGCAGGCCACGGCCGCGGGCGCGGGCGCGTCCCGGGGGCGCATCTACAACAACGACGCCGGAGGGCTCTCCCGGACCCTAGGAGACCCGGCCGCCGGCCGTATCCCGACCGGCGGTGTCACCCTGGCCGAGGGCGAGGCGCTGGCCGCCGAGGCCGCCAAGGGCGAGGTCACGGTGGACTTCGAGATCCGGGAGTTCCAGGAGACCCGGACGACGAACAACGTCATCGCGGAGACCCGCGGCGGCGACGCCGACAACACCGTGATGCTCGGCGCCCACCTCGACTCGGTCACCGCGGGCCCCGGCATCAACGACAACGGCTCGGGTTCCGCCGGCCTGCTCGAGGTCGCCAAGGAGCTGGCCGAGGAGACCCGGCACGGAAAGCAGCCGCGCAACAAGATCAAGTTCGCGCTGTGGTCCGCCGAGGAGAACGGTCTGATCGGCTCGGAGAAGTGGGTCGAGAAGCTCACCGAGGAGCAGATCAAGGACATCCGCCTCTACCTCAACTTCGACATGATCGCCTCGCCGAACTACGGCCAGTTCGTCTACGACGGCGACAACTCGGACAACGAGGGTGAGGGCGCGGGCCCCGAGGGCAGCGCCCAACTGGAGCGGGACATCAACGAGTTCCTCGAAAGTAAGGGCAAGCCGCACGAGGGCACCGACTTCACCGGGCGCTCGGACTACGGCCCGTTCATCGCGGTCGACATCCCCTCGGGCGGCACCTTCACGGGCGCCGAGGGCATCAAGACCCCTGAGCAGGCGGCGAAGTTCGGCGGCGAGGCGGGTGTGGCGTACGACCCGTGCTACCACGCGGCCTGCGACAACATCGACAACATCGACATGTCGGCCTTCGGCACGAATATCGACGTCATCGCCCATGCCGTCGGCACCTACGCCCACGACCTGAGCTCGCTCACCAAGCCGGTCGTCTCCGTCCCCACCGAGGGCGACGCGGGCAGCGGCGGCGGTCTGCACGAGGACCACGACCGCGTGACGGAGTGATCCGACCGTCCTGAACCAAGGCCCGGACATCTCTGACGAGGTGTCCGGGCCTTGCCCGTACAAGGGGATCGGCGTCCAAAGGGGATCAGCGCCGCCGCGTACCGAAAATGGACCGCGAGATCTCCCGCCCGATCTGCGTACCGAGCGAGCGGGCAAGGGACTTGAAGATGCCGCTGCCCACCACCTGGTCGACCATCGAGGCATCCTGCGCGGGCGCGGAACGGGCCGCCTTCGCCGCTTCCTTCGCGGCCTTCTCGGCTTCCTTCGCCTCCAGCTCGGCCTGCTTGGCCGCCTCGGTCTCGGCCTGCTGCGCGGTGATCTTCTCGTACGCGGACTCCGGGTCGACCTCCTGCGCGTAACGGGAGTAGAGCAGCGAGGACTTCACGGCCGCGTCGAGCGCGGTGGCATCGATCGGCCCCATCAGCGACTCGGGCGCGCGAAGCCGGGTCGCGGCCACCGGCGTCGGCGCACCCTTCTCGCTCAGCACGGTGATCACCGCTTCACCGGTGCCGAGCCGGGTGAGCAGCTCCTCCAGGTCGTACGCCGAGTTGGGGAAGGTCTTGACCGTCGCCTTGAGCGCCTTCTGGTCCTCGGGCGTGAAGGCGCGCAGCGCGTGCTGGACCCGGTTGCCGAGCTGGGCGAGCACATCGGCCGGCACGTCCTTCGGTGTCTGCGTCACGAAGAAGACACCGACCCCCTTGGACCGGATCAGCCGCACGGTCTGCGTGATCGCCTCGAGGAAGGCCTTGCTCGCCCCGTTGAACAGCAGATGCGCCTCGTCGAAGAAGAAGACCAGCTTCGGCTTCTCGACATCCCCGACCTCGGGCAGGTTGTTGAAGAGATCGGCCAGCATCCACATCAGGAACGTCGAGAACAGATGCGGCTTGTCGTTGATGGCGGGCAGTTCGAGCACCGACACCTGCCCGCGCCCGTCGGGCGCCGTCCGCAGGAACTCGCTCACGTCGAACTCGGGATTCCCGAAGAAGGGCGTCATGCCCTGCGCCTCGAAAGCCGTCAGCGCCCTGAGGATCACTCCTGCCGTGACGCTCGAGAGCCCGCCGATGCCCTTGAGCTCGGGCTTGCCCTCGTCCGAGGTCAGGAAGGTGACGACGGCCCGCAGGTCCTTCAGGTCGTGCAGCTCCAGACCCTTCTGATCCGCGTAATGGAAGATCAGGCCGAGCGACTGCTCCTGCGTCTGGTTGAGCTGCAGCACCTTCGACAGCAGGACGGGTCCGAAGCTGGTGACCGTCGCGCGTACGGGGATACCGGGGCCGATCCCGCCGAGCGCGTAGAACTCGCTCGGGAAACCCTTGGCCTCCCAGGTCTGCCCCACGTCCCGCGCCCGCTCCTGCACCTTGTCGTTCGCCTCGCCGGGCGCGGAGATCCCGGAGACGTCGCCCTTGATGTCGGCGAGGAACACCGGCACGCCCTGCGCGGCCAGCTGCTCGGCGATCAGCTGCAGCGTCTTGGTCTTGCCGGTACCGGTGGCGCCGGCGACCAGACCGTGGCGGTTGAGCATGGAGAGCGGGATACGGATCTGGGCGCCGGGCAGGCACTGGCCGTCCCACAGCAGGGCGCCGAGGTCGAGCGCCTCACCGGTGAAGGCGTATCCGCCGGCGATGGCGGCGGCTTCGCCGGGCAGCGCGACACCGGGGGTGGGCGCGGGGCCGGGGGGCGCGGGCTCGGGGGCCGGTGCGGTGGCCGGCTCCGGGGGCGCGGGGGTCGATTCGGCCGCGACGGCGGGGGTCGGGGCGGGGCCGACGGGGGCGGGGGCGGGGG
>NZ_JAEIMH010000109.1:0-25217 GCF_016464295.1 Streptomyces sp. N35
CGCCCCCCGGACCCCGCCCCCAGGCCCCCGCAGCCCCCTCACCCCCGCAACCGCCCCCGCGCCTCCATCAACGCGAACCCCAACAAATTGAGCCCCCGCCACTGCGAGGGATCGTCCGCCCGGGCGTCGTCCGCCGTGAGGCCGATGCCCCAGATGCGGTCCATCGGGCTGGCCTCGACGAGCACCCGGTCCCCGGTCCTGAGCAGGTACTCCCGCAGCTCCGGATGCGCGGCGAACTTGTGGGTGCTGCCCTCGACCACGATGCCGTAGCGCTCGCGCTCCCAGACCGCGTCGTCGAAGCCGCGCACCAGGCGCCCGGCCTTCTTCGCGGCCGCGGGCGACTTGGCGGACAGCGCCTTGCGCTCCGCCTCCGCGTCACCGAACAGCCGCGCCTTGGCGGCCATCATCCAGTGCTCGGCCGTCGCGTACTCCACCCCGTCCACCACAAACGGAGCCGGCCACCACTGGCTGAGGACATGCTTGCCCACCACCCCGTCCGCCGGTGCCGTATGCCCCCAGAAGTGCAGGAACTTGACCTGCTGCCCGTCCTTGAGCCGCGCCTGAAGCTGCTCGGTCAGGTCCTGTCCGGAACTCGTATCCATGGCCACCCCGTCTGTCGCTCCGAGCCATACACGCGAGTTTCGCAGGCGCCACTGACAGTCCGTCCTTGGTTTTCCCCGCTCACTCGACATCTGGTCGACAGATTCCGTCGAGTAACCAAAAGGAAACAACGGAATCCCTTGGCGAGAGGGTCTTCCTCTGCCAGGATCAGCACTCAAATCGAGCTGGAGCCACGGAAACCCCCGGATCCACGGAAGCCCTGGAGCCGCGGAAGCCCTGGAGCCACGGAGAAGCGCGATGAGCTACAGAGAGCGCGATGAGCTACGGAGAGCGCGATGAGTAACGCCGCACACCACCCGCACCCCCACGCAGTTCAGTTCCCCGCGCAGGAGCGCCTCGCGTCCGGAGCCCAGTACATCAACGGCACGCTGCGCCCCGGCACTTCGGGCCGCACCCACAGCGTGATCGACCCGGCCACGGGCGCCGAGGTCTACACATACGAACTCGCCTCCGCCGCGGACGTCGACGCCGCCGTCGCCGCCGCCAAGGCGGCCTTCCCCGGCTGGGCCGGCCTGACGCCCGGTGAGCGCTCCGACGCCCTGCACCGTTTCGCCGCCGTACTGGCCGAGCGCGCGGAGGAGTTCGCGCGGGCCGAGTCGCTGCAGTGCGGCAAGCCGCTCAAGCTGACCCGTGAGTTCGACGTGCCGGGCACCGTCGACAACGCCGCGTTCTTCGCGGGCGCCGCCCGCCACCTCCAGGGCCAGAGCGCCGGCGAGTACAGCGGGGACCACACCTCGTACGTACGCCGTGAGCCCATCGGCGTCGTCGGTTCCATCGCCCCGTGGAACTACCCCCTGCAGATGGCCGCCTGGAAGATCCTGCCGGCCGTCGCCGCGGGCAACACGATCGTCCTGAAGCCCGCCGAGATCACCCCGCTGACCTCGCTGTTGTTCGCCGAGGCGGCGACCGCGGCCGGGATCCCGGACGGCGTGATCAACATCGTCACCGGCACCGGCAAGGAGGCCGGCGAGCACCTCGTCGCCCACCCCGATGTCGCGATGACCTCGTTCACCGGCTCCACCGCCGTCGGCAAGCGCGTCGCCGAGGTGGCCACCGCCACTGTCAAGCGGATCCACCTCGAACTCGGCGGCAAGGCCCCGTTCGTGGTCTTCGACGACGCCGATCTGGAGGCCGCCGCCAACGGAGCGGTCGCCGGCGCTCTGATCAACACCGGCCAGGACTGCACGGCCGCGACCCGCGCGTATGTCCAAAGGCCGCTGTACGAGGCCTTCGTGGAGCGTACGAAGCAGCTGATGGAGACCGTGCGGCTCGGCGACCCGTTCGCCCCGGACACCGATCTCGGTCCGCTGATCAGCCACGCCCAGCGCGACCGCGTCGCCGGTTTCGTGGAGCGGGCCCGCGGTTACGCACGGATCGTCACCGGGGGAGAGGCGCCCAAGAACGACGGCGCCTACTTCCAGCCCACGCTGATCGCGGACGCCGCGCAGGACAGCGAGGTCGTGCAGTCGGAGATCTTCGGTCCGGTGCTCGTCGTGCTGCCCTTCGACTCCGACGACGAGGGCCTGGAGCTCGCCAACGACACCCCGTACGGACTCGCGGCCTCCGCGTGGACCCGGGACGTGTTCCGGGCGAACCGGGCCACCCGCGAGATCAAGGCGGGCTGTGTGTGGATCAACGACCACATCCCGATCATCAGCGAGATGCCGCACGGCGGCTACAAGGCCTCCGGCTTCGGCAAGGACATGTCGTCGTACTCCTTCGAGGAGTACACGCAGGTCAAGCACGTCATGTACGACAACACCGCGGTGGCCGCGAAGGACTGGCACCGCACGATCTTCGGGGACCGCTGATTCGATGTCCGGCTGCCGCCGGGTGACCGTACGGCCGCGTGACCAGCGGCCGCTCCCTCCCTCACTGGGATCCTCCCGAAAGGGCACCACGCGCCATGGAGCAGTACGAGCCCGACCGCCCCACCGCCGTCCAACTCGCCGCCTGGCGGCGCAGCATGACCAGCGGCAGGGGCGCCATGTCCCGGCGTGCGATGCTGCGCGCCACATCGGCGGGTGCGCTCACCGTCGGCGGTCTCGCGGGGCTCAGCGCCTGCGGCATCCCCGCGGCGGGCAAGAACCCGGGCGGCGTCGCGGCGGACGACCACTCGAAGAAGGAGAAGCGCGTCACCTTCTCCAACTGGACCGAGTACATGGACGTCGACGACGAGGACGAGAACCGCCGTCCCACCCTGGAGGCGTTCACCGAACGCACCGGGATATCGGTCAAATACACCGAGGACATCAACGACAACACCGAGTTCTTCGGCAAGATCAAGCCGCAGCTCGCCGCCGGTCAGGACACCGGCCGTGACCTGATCTGCGTGACGGACTGGCTTGCCGCGCGGCTCATCCGCTTCGGCTGGGTGCAGAAGCTCGACCACGCCAACATGCCGAACGCCTTCGCCAACCTGGCCCCGCAGTTCAGGGACCCCGACTGGGACCCGGGACGCGCGTACTCGTTCCCCTGGACGGGCATCGCCACCGTCATCGCGTACAACGCGAAGGCCACCGGCGGCCGCGAGGTCACCTCGGTCTCGCAGATGCTCGACGACCCGGGGCTCAAGGGCAAGGTCGGTTTCCTCACCGAGATGCGCGACACCGTCGGCATGACGATGCTCGACATGGGCAAGGACATCGGGTCCTTCAAGGACGACGACTACGACGCGGCCATCGCCCGCCTCCAGAAGGCCGTCGACAGCAAGCAGATCCGCCGCTTCACCGGCAACGACTACACCGGAGACCTCGACAAGGGCGACCTCGCGGCCTGTCTCGCCTGGGCGGGCGACGTGGTGCAGCTGCAGGCGGACAACCCGGACATCAAGTTCCACATTCCGGAGAGCGGCTACCACACGTCCTCGGACAACCTCCTGATCCCCAACAAGGCCCGGCACAAGACCAACGCGGAACTCCTGATCGACCACTACTACCAGCTGCCGGTCGCCGCCGAGCTGGCCGCGTGGATCAGCTATGTGTGCCCGGTCGAGGGCGTGAAGCCCGAACTCGCCAAGATCGACGAGGAGCTGGCCAACGACCCGCTGATCGTCCCGGACAAGGAGATGGCCGCCCGCTCGAACTCCTTCCGCTCCTTGAGCAGCAAAGAGGAGTCGACGTACGAGGAGAAGTTCGCCAAGCTCACCGGCGCCTGAGCCTTGTGCCCACCGGCGCCCGGGCCCTGCGCTCACCGGCGCGTGAGCGTCGTCCCCCGCGTGCTCCCTCGTGTGCTCCCGCCCCTCTGAACCCCTTTGTAGGTACGCCATGACTGACACCACCCGCGGCGATGTCCGCCTCTCCGGGATCAGCAAGACCTACGGCTCCTTCACGGCCGTCCACCCGCTCGATCTCACCGTCCCCCAGGGCTCGTTCTTCGCCCTGCTCGGCGCCTCCGGCTGCGGCAAGACCACCACGCTGCGCATGATCGCCGGCCTGGAGGACCCCAGCTCCGGCACCGTCCACCTCGGCGACCAGGACGTGACGTCGCTGCCGCCGTACAAGCGCCCGGTGAACACGGTCTTCCAGTCGTACGCCCTGTTCCCGCACCTCGACATCTTCGAGAACATCGCCTTCGGTCTGCGCCGGCGCGGCATCAAGTCCGTCAAGAAGCAGGTCGGCGAGATGCTCGACCTCGTCCAGCTCGGCGACCACGCGCGCAAGAAGCCGCACCAGCTCTCCGGCGGCCAGCAGCAGCGCGTCGCCGTCGCCCGCGCCCTGATCAACCACCCCAAGGTGCTGCTCCTCGACGAGCCGCTCGGCGCCCTCGACCTCAAGCTGCGCCGCCAGATGCAGCTCGAACTCAAGCGCATCCAGACCGAGGTGGGCATCACGTTCGTGCACGTCACGCACGACCAGGAGGAGGCCATGACGATGGCCGACCAGGTCGCCGTGATGAACGCGGGCCGGGTCGAGCAGCTCGGCTCGCCGGCCGATCTGTACGAGAACCCGCACTCCACCTTCGTCGCCAACTTCCTCGGCACCTCCAACCTCATCACCACCGAGGTCGCCGCCAAGGACGGCGACCGTCTGGTGGTGAAGGCCGGCGACGCCAAACTGTCCCTGCCGACCGCCCGCACCAGCGCCGACACCCGCACCGGGGAGAAGGTGCTGCTCGGCATACGCCCCGAGAAGATCGCGCTCACCCACGCCGACGAGGCGGGCACGATCCCCGAGGGCCGCAACCGCATCACCGGAAAGATCGCGCAGAGCAGCTTCATCGGCGTCTCGACGCAGTACGTCATCGACTCGCCCGTCTGCGACGCCTTCGAGGTGTACGCGCAGAACGTCGAGCGCGACAGCCGGCTCACGCCCGGCGCCGAGGTCGTCCTGCACTGGAACCCCGAGCACAGCTTCGGACTTGACGCCGCGCAGTCCCTGCTTGCGGGGACTGCCGAAGCCGCGGGTACGGAAGAAGAGGTGACCGCATGACGACGGTCGCCGACGCGCCGCCCACGGCGCCCGTCGAGCCTCCCGTGAAGCCCCGCAAGAAGCGCGGCCGCTTCACGCCGTACTGGCTGCTGCTGCCCGGTCTGCTCTGGCTGGTCGTCTTCTTCGCGCTGCCGATGCTCTACCAGGCCTCGACCTCGGTGCAGACCGGCTCCCTGGAGAAGGGGTACGAGGTCACCTGGCACTTCCAGACCTATCTGGACGCGCTCGGTGAGTACTGGCCGCAGTTCCTGCGCTCCGTCCTGTACGCGGGCATCGCCACGGTCCTGTGTCTGCTGCTCGGCTATCCGCTCGCGTACCTCATCGCGTTCAAGGCGGGCCGCTGGCGCAACCTGGTCCTGATCCTGGTGATCGCCCCGTTCTTCACCAGCTTCCTGATCCGTACGCTCGCCTGGAAGACGATCCTCGCGGACGGCGGCTGGGTGGTGGGCAGCCTCGACGCCCTGCACATCCTGGACGTCACCAGCTGGATCGGCCTGACCGAGGGCGACCGGGTGCTCGCCACCCCGCTCGCGGTGGTCTGCGGACTCACGTACAACTTCCTGCCGTTCATGATCCTGCCGCTCTACACCTCGCTCGAGCGGATCGACGGCAGGCTGCACGAGGCGGCCGGTGACCTGTACGCGCGGCCCTTCACCACCTTCCGCCGCGTGACCTTCCCGCTGTCGCTGCCCGGTGTCGTCTCCGGCACCCTGCTCACCTTCATCCCGGCGAGCGGCGACTACGTCAACGCCCAACTCCTCGGCTCCACCAGCGAGAAGATGGTCGGCAACGTCATCCAGTCGCAGTTCCTCACCGTCCTCGACTATCCGACGGCCGCCGCGCTCTCCTTCATCCTGATGGCCGCGATCCTGATCATGGTCACGCTCTACATCCGCCGGGCCGGAACGGAGGACCTGGTCTGATGACCGCCGTCACGCGGTGGATACGCCGCAACCTCGTCGTCCTCGCAGGACTTGCGACGCTCGCCTTCCTGATCCTGCCGAACGTCATCGTCCTGGTCTTCTCCTTCAACAAACCGAAGGGCAAGTTCAACTACGCCTGGCAGGAGTTCTCCACGGACGCCTGGTCGGATCCCTGCGGGGTCGCCGACATGTGCGGTTCGCTCTCGCTCAGCCTGCAGATCGCGCTGTGGTCCACGCTCGGCGCCACCGCCCTCGGCACAGCGATCGCCTTCGCGCTCGCCCGCTACCGCTTCCGCGCCCGCGGCGCCGTGAACTCGCTGATCTTCCTGCCGATGGCGATGCCCGAGGTCGTCATGGCCGCCTCGCTGCTCACGCTCTTCCTCAACATGGGCGTCCAGCTGGGCTTCTGGACCATCCTCATCGCGCACATCATGTTCTGCCTGAGCTTCGTGGTGACGGCGGTCAAGGCGCGTGTGATGTCGATGGACCCGCGCCTGGAACAGGCGGCGCAGGACCTTTACGCGGGCCCCGTGCAGACCTTCGTACGGGTGACGCTGCCGATCGCGGCGCCCGGCATCGCGGCCGGCGCCCTGCTCGCCTTCGCCCTGTCCTTCGACGACTTCATCATCACCAACTTCAATGCCGGCTCGACCGTGACCTTCCCGATGTTCGTCTGGGGTTCGGCGCAGCGCGGCACACCCGTGCAGATCAATGTCATCGGCACGGCGATGTTCGCCATCGCCGTGATCTGCGTCCTGACCGGAATCCTGGTCGGGAACCGCCGGAAGAAGCACGCATAGGACCCCGTTCACGGGAGCCTGCAAGGGAGTTGGAAATCATGGCCCCACGTGCCATGAGCAGCACCACGCAAGCCGCGAGCCGTGAGGACATCCTGTCCTCGCTCGCGGACGCCAAGCCCGTCTCGTACTGGCTCGACGACCCGGGCCGGCCCGCGGCCCTCCCCGCCCTGACCGGCGACGAGCGGTGCGAACTGCTCGTCGTCGGCGGCGGCTACAGCGGTCTGTGGACCGCGCTGATCGCCAAGGAGCGGCATCCCGAGCGCGAGGTGGTCCTGGTCGAGGCGCGCGAGATCGCCTGGGCCGCCTCGGGGCGCAACGGCGGCTTCTGCGCCGCGTCCCTGACCCACGGTCTGGGCAACGGGCTCGCCCGCTGGCCCCGTGAGATCGGCCTGCTCGAACAGCTGGGCGCGCGCAACCTCGACGCCATCGAGGAGGCCGTGAAGCGCTACGGGATCGACTGCGACTTCGAGCGCACCGGCGAGATCGACGTCGCCACCGAACCGCACCAGGTGGCCGAACTCGCCGAGATGTACGAGGAGCTGAAGGAGCTCGGCCTCGAAGGCAACGTCTCGCTCCTGGATGCCGACGCCATGCGCGCCGAGGTCGACTCACCGACCTTCCTCGGCGGCCTCTACGACCGCGACGGCGTGGCCATGCTGCACCCGGCCCGCCTCGCCTGGGGTCTCAAACAGGCCTGCCTCGACCTGGGCGTGCGCATCTACGAGCACACCCGGGCCACCGAACTGGCCCGCACCGCCGAGGGCATGGCGGTCCGCACCCCGTACGGGCGGATCTTCGCCCGCGACGTGGCGCTCGGCACCAATGTGTTCCCGTCCCTGGTCCGCCGGATGCGGCCGTACACGGTCCCGGTCTACGACTACGCCCTGATGACCGAGCCCCTGACCGACGAGCAGCTCGCGTCGATCGGCTGGCAAGGGCGCCAGGGCCTCGGCGACTTGGCCAACCAGTTCCACTACTTCCGGCTCTCCGCCGACAACCGCATCCTCTGGGGCGGTTACGACGCGATCTATCCGTACGGAGGAAAGGTCCGCGACGAGTACGACCAGCGGCCCGAGACCTTCGCGAAGCTCGCCGAGCACTTCTTCACCTGCTTCCCGCAGCTGGCCGGCCTGCGCTTCAGTCACGCCTGGGGCGGCGCGATCGACACCTGCACCCGCTTCTCGGCCTTCTTCGGTACGGCCCACAAGGGACGGGTCGCGTACGCGGCCGGCTATACGGGACTCGGCGTGGGCGCCTCCCGCTTCGGCGCCGAGGTGATGCTCGATCTGCTCGCGGGGGAGCGCACCGAGCGCACGGAGCTCGAGATGGTCCGCAGCAAGCCGCTGCCGTTCCCGCCCGAGCCCTTCGCCTGGACGGGCATCGAGCTCACCAAGCGGTCGCTGGCCCGCGCGGATCTCAACGGGGGCCGCCGCAACGGGTGGTTGAAGGTCATGGACCGCCTCGGCTTCGGCTTCGACAGCTGAGCTGGTCACGGGCCGCACGCGTGCCTCTCTTGCGCAGGCGCACGCCCCGTACCGGTGATGTGACCCGCTTCACTACCAACAAGTAGCGAAACCCGCGTAAGCAAGTCGCCTCCAGCCCCTCTCCTTCGTGTCAGGCCCAGCCACGCACACGAAAAGGAGGCCCCGCCATGACCGGCACCGGGGCTAAGGCGGCAGTCGAATGGCTCGTATCGGTCGCACCGGATCCCGAGTCCTGCCGCTGGGAGTGGGAGCGCAACCCCCATGGGGTCGCTCTCCTCCCGGCGGGCAGGCTCTGGGACGTACTGATCCTGCCGGGCGAGCTCGGCTATCCCACGCTCGACATCCTCACCCGCTGCCTCGACCGACCAGGACCCGTCCTCGCCGACTTCGGCGACGCGAGGATGGGTTTTTTCGTGCCCGCGGGCACGGCGGGCCGCTGGGTCGGCACCGGCGTACGGGGCGCCGGGCACGGCACCTGGATCGTCGTCCCGTACCCGGGCCGCGCGACCGGCAGCGGAGTCCGCTGGCTGATCCCGCCGGACGGCTCCGGAACCCTCATCGACCCGGGTCTGCTCGAACTGGCCATGCACGAGGCGGCGGCCGGGATCGCGCGGGACGAGTGAGGGGGCCCGGGTCGGCACCGAAGGGGCAGGCGCGCACTTTCCGGTCACTCACGCACTGCGCGCCGACCCGCCGTTCTGCAGGTCTGTTCCGCCCTGTTCTGTTCCATCCAGTTCCGTCCCGTCCCGTACGGCGAAGGCGAGAGCGGTCAGGATGAGGCCGCCCAGACACCAGCTCGCCAGCACGTCCAGGGGCCAGTGGTAGCCCTGCCGTACGAGACCGAAGCCGTTCGCCGCCACCACGAGGGCGCAGACGACGATCAGTTGGCGCCCGAAGCGGATGTGCGTACGGAGCAGGAGGGCCGCCGCTCCGTACGCCACGATCGTGGTGGCCGCATGGCCCGACGGATAGAAGCCGCCGGATCCGTCCATGCCGGGCGGGCCCGGGCGGTCGATCAGTGCTTTGAGCGGCGCGACCAGGGCGGGCACGGCCGCGAGGGCGAGCGCGGCGGCGAGCTGGGGCACCCATGCCGGTCTGGTCTTCAGGGTGATCCACACGAGGGCCGCGGCGAGCACCGGGACCGCCACCGCGATATTGCCGAGATCGGCGAAGAACTCCGCGATCCCGTGCGGGAATCCGCCGGTCCTGACCGCGTTGCCGACCCGCTCGTCGAAGCGCCGCAGCGGACCGTCGGTGACGACCTGCCAGGTGAAGAGCGCGAAGAGTGCCGCGAGGGCCGTCGCGAGAACCGTCGCGAGAAGAAGAGCCGGCCGTCCCGGGACCTGGACTGCGGTTCCTCGGTCAGGGGTGTTCGCGGGGGGAGTGCGTCCGGAACGAGAAACGGGAGGGGCCACCTGGCAAGCCTGGCAGGCCGGCGGGGGCGCGCGTACCTGAGGGTGTCCGCAAGGGGGGCATCCGGCATTCCCGAACAGCGGGACGAGAACGCCCGCGCACGCCACGGCCGCACGAACAGGCCGAAGGGCCAGCGCAAGGGGGGGTGTGCGCTGGCCCTTCGGAGTCCGCCGACCCTCAGGGACGGCCGACCGGACCGGTGTGCCGCGCGCCCCGGGGGGTTTGGGGCGGGCGGCCGTCCGATCTATGAGGTTCGCCGGAGCCTGGGACTCCGACCGTGTGCGCTAGGGCACGTCCGGAACGGGGCTGGGGAGGCTCCGCACCGGAATCACCCGCAGTCCCCTGCGGGCGGGGTGTTTCTCTCATCTGGGAAAAACCTACGCCTGGGGGTGCGGGTGCGACAGGCGGAATGGCATCCCGCCATCGCCCCCGCACAGGGTCTTCACAAGCCCTGACGGGTTACCCCAGGTCCGCGGGTCCGCATCCGGAAACGTCCACACATGGAAGGACGCATCCGGAGGCGGATATCCCGCTGATACCGGGTCAGACCCGGGCGAAGGCCTGCTCGAGGATGTCCAGACCCTCGTTCAGGAGGTCCTCGCCGATGACCAGCGGCGGCAGGAAACGCAGCACGTTGCCGTACGTACCGCAGGTCAGGACGAGCAGACCCTCGGCGTGGCAGGCCTTGGCCAGGGCGGCCGTCGCCTCGGCGTTGGGCTCCTTGGTGGCCGGGTCCTTGACGAGCTCGATCGCGATCATCGCGCCGCGGCCGCGGATGTCGCCGACGATCTCGTACTTCTCCTGGATCGCGGTGAGGCGGGCCTTCATGATCTGCTCGATCTTCTTCGCCTTGGCGTTGAGGTCGAGCTCCTTCATGGTCTCGATCGCGCCGAGCGCACCCGCGCAGGCGACCGGGTTGCCGCCGTACGTGCCGCCGAGGCCGCCCGCGTGCGGGGCGTCCATGATCTCGGCGCGGCCGGTGACGGCGGCGAGCGGCAGACCGCCCGCGATGCCCTTGGCGGTGGTGATCAGGTCGGGGACGACACCCTCGTCGTCACACGCGAACCACTCGCCGGTACGGCAGAAGCCGGACTGGATCTCGTCGGCGACGAACACGATGCCGTTGTCCTTGGCGAACTGGGCGATCGCGGGCAGGAAGCCCTTGGCGGGCTCGATGAAGCCGCCCTCGCCGAGGACCGGCTCGATGATGATCGCGGCGACGTTCTCGGCCCCGACCTGCTTGTTGATCATGTCGATGGCCTGGGCGGAGGCCTCGGCGCCGGCGTTCTCGGGGCCGGTCGGCCAGCGGTAGCCGTAGGCGACCGGGACGCGGTAGACCTCGGGGGCGAACGGGCCGAAGCCGTTCTTGTACGGCATGTTCTTGGCGGTCAGCGCCATCGTCAGGTTGGTGCGGCCGTGGTAGCCGTGGTCGAAGACGACGACGGCCTGGCGCTTGGTGTACGCACGGGCGATCTTGACCGCGTTCTCGACGGCCTCGGCGCCGGAGTTGAACAGTGCGGACTTCTTGGCGTGGTCGCCCGGGGTGAGCTCGGCGAGCGCCTCGGCGACGGCCACGTAACCCTCGTACGGCGTGACCATGAAGCAGGTGTGGGTGAACTCCTGCAGCTGGGCGGAGGCCTTGCGGACGACGGCCTCGGCGGAGGCGCCGACGCTGGTCACGGCGATACCGGAGCCGAAGTCGATCAGACGGTTGCCGTCGACGTCCTCGATGATGCCGCCGCCGGCGCGCGCGGTGAACACGGGCAGCACGGATCCCACGCCGCCCGCGACGGCGGCGATACGCCGGGCCTGCAGCTCCTGCGACTTCGGACCGGGGATGGCGGTGACGACGCGGCGCTCCTGCGGAATTGCGCTCATGAGGGGCTCCTTGGGCGATGTGGGGGTTTCGGACGCGGTTGTTCTCCTTCGCAGGCTAGGGGTGGGGGCGGGGTCGGGGCATGCTCCGTGCTGGAGAAGTGGGGCGGGGTTGTTGTCCGCGGCGGACAGTGGCCCGGACCGTCGCGCCCGGCTCGGCCCGAGAGCGGCTGGGCCCGCTGTGCCGGAAGGCCGACTGTCGGGGGTATCGGGGGCGGAGCCCCGCAGCGGTGCCGACCTGGTGCGCACCGGTGCGCGCGGCGGGCTTTCCCCCACCCCGCCCCTTCCCGAAACCGGGGTTCGCCCCGGGCCCCCGCATCCGAACTTCGTACGGATCTGCTCAAACGCCGCAGGGGCTGAATGGGAAGCCGCTGGACCGGGGAAAACAAAACAGGCCGCACCTGTCCGCCGCGGCGCGCGAAACCGTGAACTCCCCATGCGGGCCGACTAAATTGAGGCCTCGCACACGACCAACAGACCGCCAGGTCAGGGGGCAAGGGCCATGGACACCCAGGGACCGCAGGAGCCGCGCGCCACGCGCAACACACCGGTGCCGCCACCACGCCCCACCCATACCCCCGGCGCGGGCGCCACCCCGCAGCCGTCACGCGGCCAGGAGTTCCTGGCCTGGCTCCGCACCCCCCGCCCCGCCGCCGCGCCCGGCATCTGGCGCTTGGGCCACCGCCCCCGCCCGGCCGAGGAGCCCGAGCTGATCCCGGGGCGGCAGCTGCTCAGCGGCGCGCTGATCGCGTTCCTGTGCGGCTGGCTCGTCTGGTCGCTGCTGTGGAACGGCTATCTCGGCGGCTGGTGGGTCGTGCCCCTGGAGCTGGTCACCCCCGACTCCTGGCGTTCCGGGGACGACCAGTTCACCGTCACCGTCGTCTGGTACGCGTACTACGCCTTGATCGCCTTCGGCATCATGGTCGCCGTCGGCCGCCTCGGCCGCTGGTCCGAGGTCTGGCGCCGCTACGCCGCGCCCCGCTTCAAGCGTCCCGAACCCCGCCAGGCCTCGCCCGCCACCCCGCAGGAGGACCCGGCCCGCTGGCCGCACCTCCGCGCCGCCGGCGCCGCCGAAGCGGCCGACAAGCTGGCCGCCGAGGCCGGCGCGGGACGGATGCGGGACGTCGACCTGGCGCGGATCGAGCGGGCCTGGCAGTCGGTGCGTTCCGGCCGGCACCCCCTCGACACCTTCACCCGCGCCGTGCTCAGCGACGGCGCCGCCGCCTGTCTGCATCCCTCCGGCGCCCGCGACCTCACCACCCGCACCGCCCGCCACGATCTGCGCACCGGCCAGGTCCGCCTCGGCAAGGCGGCGGACGACCAGCGCAACCCGTACGCCTATCGAGGCACAGGACTCGCGCTCGGTCCCGAACTGCTCGGCACCAGCTTCCTCGCCGTCGGCCCCTCCGGCTCCGGCAAGACCGGCAGCGTGATCCGCCCGCTCGCCGAGGCCCTGTGCCTGCAGGCGCTCGCGGGCCGCGCGGCCGTCGTGGTCGTCGGCGCGGCGGGTATCGGGCTCGGGCCCGCGGAGAACTACGACGTGGTGATCCGTATCGGACACCCCGACTCCGAGTACGACTTCGACCTCTACGGCGGCACGAGCGACCCCGACGAGGCCGCCACCGTGCTCGCCGAGGCCCCCGTCGGCGATCTCGCCGACCCGCACCCGGGCGGCGACAGCCGCCGCTCGGCCACGGTGCTGGCCCAGCTTCTCGGCCCCTACCGTGCCGTTCACGGCCGCTTCCCCTCCGTACCGGAGCTGCGGGCACTCCTCGACGGAGCGCCGGGGCCGTTCGAGGAGCTGCGCAAGGCCTTGGACGAGGCCGGCGACGAGCCGATGCTGCGCGAACTCGACGCCCGCGAAAGGCAGTCGGGCGCATCCGGCGACCCCGGCTCCCTGCTCGCCGACCGCGTCGCGCTCCTCGACCGCCCGGCCTTCGCGGGCTTCTTCGATACGACGGGCCGGACGCAGCCCTTCTCGCTACGCGCCCTCGACCATCCCGTACGGGTCCGGATCGACCTGCCCGAACGCGGCCACGCGGACGCCTCACGGATTCTGGCCCGCCTGGTCCTCGCGCAGTTCACCGCGAGTGCCGCGCACCGCGAGGACCGCTCGCTGTTCGCGTGCCTGATCCTCGACGACGCCGCGCGGACCGTCACCCCCGAGGCCGTCCGCGGCATCCAGCGGCTGAGGTCGGCGAACGCGGGCACGGTGCTCACCCTCCGTACCCTCGACGAGGTCGCCCCGCCGCTGCGCACCGCCCTGCTCGGCGCGGCCGGCTGCCGGATGGCGCTCAGCGGGGTGACGCCGTGGGACGGGCAGCAGTTCGCGGAGGTCTGGGGCAAGGAGTGGATCGAGGCGCGCGATGTCACCGACCGGCAGATCGTTGCCGACGAGCCGCTGACCAAGGTCTCCCATTTCGTACGGAAGGTCATCACCGGCAAGGCGCCGACCGCCCAGTCCGTGACGGTCCGCCAGGTGGAGCGCGAACGCTGGTCGGCCTCGGAGCTCGCCCACGCCGTGCCGCCGGGGCATGCGGTGCTCTCCCTGACGACGGTGCGCGGGGAGCACGCCCCGCCGCTGCTCGTGGACCTGCGGGGGTAGCTCCGCTCAGGTCCGGCTGACGGCGTGGCATCCCGCGTCTCAGGTCCGGCTGACGGCGTGGCACCCCGCGTCCGGCTCCCGCATCGGCGCGGACCGGTCGTACGGGTCCACGGTCGGGGCGCCGGCGCTCGGACCGCCGGAAGCTCCTGCCGTCGCGGCGAACCAGGGCTCGATATAGCCGGTGGGCGCGGTGTCGCAGCCGGTGTTGGTGAACTCCGAGCGGTGGTCGAGCACCGAGAAGGTGCCGGGCGCGGTCTGCCACTTGGCCGGATCGTCCCAGCTCAACGTCAGCTCGCGGCGGACGATGACGCGCAGCACTTCCTCGTCGCCTTCCGCGACCGTCGTGACCGGGTAGACGAGCGTGACATCCGCGGTCACCACGAGGTCGCCCCTGCTCCCTTCCTTGTACGTCAGCCGGCCCCGGGTCTTGACCACCTCGCCCACGAGCTTGGTCTTGAACGGGTGGAAGCGGCTGATCAAGTGCGTCGGGTCGTCCTGCTCGGTCGGTTTGCGCAGCGCCCGGTCCATGAACCTGCGCATTTCGGGCTGGTGCGGATTGATCAGCGCGATGGCCCTGGCGGGCCGTTCGCCGTAGAGCACCTTCGGGTCCAGATTCGTCACCACGAGGAACTCCCGCGCGAGCACGAGGGCCTGGGCCACTTCGGCCTCGCTCATCCAGGCGGTGGCCCGTGCCGCGGGGACGTGCACACCTTCGGCGCCGTCGGCCCACTGCGCCGCGGGCGATCCCCGGAACGGTTCGGCCAGGGTCGGGGCCTGCGGGTCGACGGGCGGTGGCGCGCTCTCGGGCGGTGCGGTTTCGGGTGGCGCGGTTTCGGCGGGAAGGGCCTCGGAGGGCTTCGGGTCCGGATCGCCGCCGGTCAGGAGTGAGGGCTTCATGGCGAAGAGCAGCACCGCCACCGTGCCGGCGATCGCCGCGGCGTACCCCCATTTCCTGGCGCGACCGCGCCGGGGCTCGGTCGCACCTCCCGTACGCCAGGCGCCGGGCTCCGGGGAGTCGCGCAGCCGGGCCGCCACCTGGCGGGCCCGGGCGGAGGGCTCCGTGGGGGCGGGTGCGGCGCCCGCCTCGGACTCGCGCAGGAACCGTTCCCACTCCTCGTCCGGTATCGACGAGTCGCCCTGGCCTCCGGACGCATTTCCTTGTCCGCCGGACGAATCTCCCCGGCCTCCGGAGGAACCCCCTCGGCCGCCGGACGAATCTCCCCGGCCCCCGGAGGAACCCCCTCGACCCCCGGACGAACCCCCTCGGCCCCCGCGTCTGCCCATGCCGTCCGCCCCTTCGTCTCCCCGGCACCGGTGGGTGACCGATGCGCACGCGATCGCACAGCAGCCGCCCGGAATCGCACAGCAACAGCCCGCGCTCCCACCGCAGCAGCACAGAATCGCCACGGGGCGCACAAGTTGTCCATACACTGAGGCAGAATTGCGGTACCCGCTTCATACGTCCCGGCCAAAAGCCGACAAGTCGTCCCCGCCTCACGTCGCACCCCGTCGTCACGCTCCCTCGTCCCGCCCAGGAATTCCGGAAGGCCCATGCCGCCCACGCTCGCCTCGCTCGTCCATCACTCCGCGCTCAAGCTCCGCGTGCGCGCAGGTGAGGACCGGCTGGACACCCCGGTGCGCTGGGCCCACGTCAGCGAACTCGCCGACCCCGTTCCGTACATGGAAGGCGGCGAGCTGCTGCTGATCACGGCGCTCAAACTGGACGCCGAGGACCACGACGCGATGCGCAGCTATGTGAAGCGCCTCGTGGACGCGGGCGTGATCGGGCTCGGCTTCGCGGTCGGCGTCAATTACGAGGACATCCCGGACGCGCTGGTCGCCGCCGCGTCCGGTGAGGGGCTTCCGCTGCTCGAAGTGCCGCGCCGTACGCCCTTCCTGGCGATCAGCAAAGCGGTCTCGGCGGCGATCGCGGCCGATCAGTACAAGTCGGTGACGGCCGGCTTCGCCGCGCAGCGCGAACTCACCAAGCAGGCGCTCGCGGGCGGCCCGGAGGGCCTGCTCGCCGCGCTGGCCGCGCAGGTCGACGGCTGGGCGGCGCTGTACGACGCGGCGGGCGCCGTCGTCGCCACCGCTCCCGACTGGGCCGCGCGCCGGGCCGCCACGCTCACCCCCGACGTGGAGCGGCTGCGCTCGCGCCCGGCCCCCGCCAGCCTGGTCGTCTCCGGTGCGGACGACCGTGTGGAGCTCCATTCGATCGGCGCCGGACGCCGTCCTCGTACGGCGCTCGCCGTCGGCACCGCGAGCAGTCTCGGCACCGCCGAGCGCTATGCCGTGCACTCCGCGATCGCCCTGCTCACCCTCACCACGGAACGGTCCCGCTCCCTGCACTCTGCCGAGCAGCGTCTCGGCGCGGCGGTCCTTCGGATGCTGCTCGCCGGTGAGCCGAGCCACGCCCGTACGGTCGCGGGCGATCTGTACGGCGGGCTGCTCGACGCGCCGTTCCGGCTGCTCGTGGCCGAGACCGTCTCCGCCTCCTCCCGGGTGCACGCGGATGTGCACGCGCCCCTGCCGCCGGAACAGGCCGCGGACCCCGCGGCCGAGGAGGATCCGCTGGTCGCTCTGGCCGATGTGGTCGAGGCCGCGGCCGCGCACTCCGGTGAGGCGGTCCTGGTCGTGCCGGACGGGGGCGACCGGCTCGTGGTGCTCATGACCGACGGGGGAGCGGCGGCGTCGGCGTGCATCGAGCACGCCCGCCAGCTGGAGACCGCCCGCGCGGCGGGGCGCGACCAGCCCGCGCCCGAGACCGACGACCTCGTGGTCGGCCTCTCCGCGCCGGCCGGTCCGATCGCCGCGGCGGCCGCGTACAAGCAGGCCGAGCAGGCGCTCTCGGTGGCCCGCCGCCGAGGACGCTTCCTCGTGGAGCACGAGTCGCTTGCCGCGGGTTCGGTGCTTCCGCTGCTCGCCGACGATGCGGTACGGGCCTTCGCGGACGGAATGCTCCGGGCGCTGCACGAGCACGATGCGACGGGGCGGGGCGATCTGGTCGAGTCGCTGCGGGCCTGGCTGTCGCGGCACGGGCAGTGGGATGCGGCGGCGGCGGATCTCGGGGTGCACCGGCATACGTTGCGGTACCGGATGCGGCGGGTCGAGGAGATCCTGGGGCGGTCGCTGGACGATGCGGATGTCCGGATGGAGCTGTGGCTGGCGTTGAAGGCTACGGCGGCGGCGTCGGAGTAGCGGGTGCGGCTCGGGGGCGGTGCGGTGGGTGGCGCCTGCGGCGGGCCCTTCTCCGCGCCCCGCCCCTTCCCGGAACCGGCTGAAGGGCTGCCGGAGCGCGGCAGGAGCTGATTTGGCTAAGTCGGCCACCCGAGTGCTCCACCCCGGACAAACGCCATGCGGCCTTCGCACCCCTACGGTGGAAGTGACCCCACACCCGAGCTTCACCCGCGGAAGGGCCCGGCCATGACCGAAACCCATGCCTTCTGGCTCGCCGGCCGCCAGGCCACCGGCGAGACCACCCTCGATGTCACCTCTCCCTGGGACGGCCGCACCGTCGCCGCGGTGAGCGTGCCGACCGATGCCCAGGTCGAGGAGGCGGTGGCCGCCGCGTATGCCGTACAGGACGAGTTCGCTGCGACGCCCGCCCACGTACGGGCCGAGGCGCTCGACCACGTCAGCCGCCGCCTCAAGGAGCGCACCGAGGAGATCGCCCGGCTGATCTCCGCCGAGAACGGCAAGCCCATGAAGTGGGCCCGCGGCGAGGTCGGCCGTGCCGTCTCCGTGTTCCGTTTCTCCGCCGAGGAGGCCCGCCGCTTCAACGGCGGCGAGGCCCAGCGCCTCGACACCGACGCCGGCGGTCAGGGCCGTCTCGCCCTGACCCGCCGCTTCCCCAAGGGCGTCGTGCTCGGCATCGCACCGTTCAACTTCCCGCTGAACCTGTGCGCCCACAAGATCGCCCCGGCCATCGCGGTCGGCACCCCGATCATCCTGAAGCCGGCCCCGGCGACCCCGCTGAGCGGTCTGCTCCTCGGCGAGCTGCTCGCCGAGACCGAGCTGCCCGCCGGCTCCTGGTCCGTGCTGCCGGTCGCCAACGACCATATGCCGCAGCTGGTGCAGGACGAGCGGCTGCCCGTCATCTCCTTCACGGGCTCCGACAAGGTCGGTTACGCGATCATGGACTCGGTCCCGCGCAAGCACCTCACGCTCGAACTCGGCGGCAACGGCGCGGCCGTGGTCCTCGCCGACTACGCGAGCGACGAGGACCTGGACTGGGCGGCGACCCGTATCGCCACCTTCTCGAACTACCAGGGCGGCCAGTCCTGCATCTCGGTCCAGCGCGTCATCGTCGACGAGTCGCTGCACGACCGGCTGCTTCCCCGCATCGTCAAGGCCGTCGAGGCCCAGGTCACCGGCGACCCGTCCGACGACAAGACCGACGTGGGCCCGCTGGTCAGCGAGGACGCCGCCCGCCGCGTCGAGTCCTGGGTCGACGAGGCCGTGAAGGCCGGCGCCCAGCTGGCCACCGGCGGCCGGCGCGACGGCGCCTCGTACGCGCCGACCGTCCTCACCGACGTGCCCGCCGATGTGACGATCTCCTGCGAGGAGGTCTTCGGACCTGTCCTCACCGTCCAGAAGGTGAGCGGCGAGGAGGCGGCCTTCGCGGCCGTCAACGAGTCCAAGTACGGCCTGCAGGCAGGCGTGTTCACGCACAACGTGCAGGCCGCGTTCCGCGCGCACCGCGCCCTCGAGGTCGGCGGCGTGATCGTCGGCGACGTCCCCTCGTACCGCGCGGACCAGATGCCGTACGGCGGCGCCAAGCAGTCCGGCGTCGGCCGCGAGGGCGTCCGCTTCGCCATGGACGACTACACGTACGAGCGCGTGATGGTCTTCACCGGCATCCAGCTCTGACGCACCCGGCGGTGGAACTCCCGCTACTGAGGCGGGAGTTCCGCTGCCACCATGGCGCCCCATGGGGGAGCAAGGGCAGCACATCGGGCCGTATCGTCTCGTCGCCACGCTCGGCGAAGGCGGTATGGGGGCGGTCTACCTGGCGCGGGAGACCAGCGGCCGGGGGCGCGCCGTCGCCGTCAAGGTGCTGCGGCCCGAACTCGCCCGCGACCAGGGCATGGTGCGCCGTTTCCGGCGCGAGGCGGACACCGCTTCGTCCGTACGGGGACGGGGTGTGGCGCGGCTGCTCGGGTACGACCTGGACGGACCGCTGCCCTGGATCGCCGCCGAGTTCCTGGCCGGTCCCACGCTGCACGAAGCCGTCGGCTCCTGCGGCCCCTTCGACGAGGCGGGCGCGCGAGCGCTCGGGATCCATCTGGCCCGCGCGCTGACCGTGATCCACGGTGCCGGTCTGGTGCACCGGGACCTGAAGCCCTCGAACATCGTGCTCACCCGCGACGGCCCCCGCGTCATCGACTTCGGCATCGCCCGGCCCGAGTACGGCCTCACCCTCACCGACCCCGGAACGGCGCCCGCGACCCCCGGATACGCGCCTCCCGAGCAGGTGACCGGACGCCGCACCGGCCCGGCGGCGGACGTCTTCTCGCTCGGCGCGGTGCTCGCGTTCGCCTGCACGGGGCGGGCCCCGTTCGGCGCGGGCCATCCCGCCGCCGTCAACTTCCGTGTCGTACACGAGAATCCGGACCTCACGGGGGTGCCGTCCGGGCTGCTCGGACCGCTTGGCGCCTGCCTCGCCAAGGACTCGCCGACCCGTCCCGCACCCGAGCGGCTGGCCTCGGTGCTCGGGAAGCCGGGCGGCCCGCCGTGGCGGAGCGAACCCCTGCACGGCGAGATCGAGCGGCGCACCCGCGAGGCCGAGCGTGCCCTCGCGCTCGCCCGCGCCCAGGACCGTCCGCCTGGCCGGCCTTCGCGCAGGCGCGTCCTGACGCTGGCCACAGCTGCCGTTGCCACCGGGGGCGGGCTCACCTGGTGGCTGCGACGGAGCGCATCCGAAGGCCCCCGTATCAGCGACAGCGGTGTCCCTTACGCCGCGCCGCTCGCGAACCCCCGCCCCGGCGCCGTACCGGACGCGTTGTGGAAGGCGGACGGCATCCACCCGGACGGCCCGGACCCCGTCGCCGTGGACCGGGTCGTCGTCGCCCCGTCCGGCGGCGGGCTCGCCGCGTGGCGCCAGGACACGGGGGAGCGCGCGTGGTCCTGGCCCGGCAACGGCGCCCCCGTACGCCATGGCCCGCTGCTCGCCGCGGACCGGGCGCTGTTCGCCGTGACCCGCGGCGGATGGCTGACCGCACTCGATGCCCGCAGCGGCGCGGTGGAGTGGGACACGCGGGAGGCCGGGGCGGAGCAGGCTCTCGCCGTCGACCCCGGACACGTCTATGTCCTGGATCGCGGGCGGCGGGTCGTGGCCGTCTCGCCGCAGACCCGCAAAGTGCGCTGGCGTTCGCGTGCGGCCCTCGCCTCCACCGGACCCGTCGGCGCCGCGGTCGCCGGCGGCCGGCTCCTCGTCTGCACACGGGGAGGGGAGGGCCTGGCCTTCGACGTGCTGAGCGGCGAGGTGCGGTGGAGCGCGGACTTCGGGCCCGTGAAGCCGTATGTCGCGGACGTCGGTCTGGTGCCGGCCGTGCACGAGGACGCGTTCTGCGTGGGCGGTGACCGGATGGTGGTGGTCGACGCCGCGGACGGCCGGCAGCGCTGGACGCAGGACCACGACAGCGTGGCGGTGCGGCGCTCCTGGGGAGCCCCGGCGGTGGTGGACGGCAAGCTGTACGCACCGCGTCCCGCGCTCGTCTCGCGCGAGCTGCTCTGCCTGGAGGTCGCCGACGGCTCGCGGGTGTGGACCACGGACGTCGGGTACGCCGAGAGCGAGTTCATCAAGGACGATCTGCTGCCGGTGCAGCCGGCCGTACGCGAGGGCGAAGCCCTGTACGTACCGCTCGGCGTCGACCGGCGGGGCCATGTGGACCGCGAGCACGACCTGGGCGTGGCCGTCCTCGACGCACCGTCGGGAGCCAAGCTCTGGGTGCTCAACGACGATTCCCCCGAGGCCGGTTGGCGCCTTGCGGCGGCCGCCGGGCGGGTGTTCGTGGCGCGCGGGACCCAGCTGCGCGCGATGCCCACGTGGTGAGGTGCCACTCGCGCGGCGTGTGCGCCGCAGGAGGTTCTCCCCTCGGAGGTACGAGGCAGCCGGGGCTCACGAATCCGGCATTCCGCGGCTACCCTGCCGTGGGTGCGCGCCGATCCTGGCCGGGTGGCGGGAGGTGTGCGCTCGGGGGAGCTGTTCATGGAAGACCTGCACCATGGCGATCCGCGTGCCCTGGGTCCGTACCGGCTGCTCGCCGTGCTCACGGAGGCGGGCGGGGAGCGCCGGTATCTCGCGCACGGACCGCATGTGCCGGGACATGTCGAAGTCACCCTGGTCCAGAGCGCGTTGGCACACTCTGTCGACCTGCTGCGGGCCGCCGAAGGGCCCGGCCTGGTCGCGTACGTCGACGCCGCGTGCGACGAGGACCCGCCCTGGCTCGTCTGCCGGTACGTCCCCGCGCTGACCCTCGCCGATGTGCGCGGCCTCCTGTACGGCGGGCTGCCCGAGGCGGCCGTACGCGGCATCGGCGCGACGCTGGCCGGTGCGCTGGCGCGGCTGCACGCGCTGGGCGCGGCGCATGGTGCGGTGACGCCCGGCGGGGTGCTGCTGGGTGCGTCGGGCGCGCGGCTCGTACGGCCCCGGGGGCCGGGCAGCCCGGCGGACGACGGGGCCGCGCTCGCCGCGGTACTCCACGACGCCGCCCCGGGGCGCGCACCGGATCGCGAGCAGCTCGACCGCTGCCGGCAGCCGGACCGCGAACTGCGGCCGTCCGCCGCGGAGTTGGCCGCGCATTGGGCCGCGCAGGGCTCGTACGCCTTGCCGGCGCGGCTGGTGGGGGCGCTGGCGCGGGAGGCGGAGCAGGCGCTGGAGCGTGAGGCCGGGCCTGCGGGGGGCGCCGGACCTGTGGGGGATGCCGGACCTGCGGGGGAGATGGGATCCGGGGAGGCGGGACCTGTGCGGGAGCCGGCCGCCGAGCCGGCAGCGCCGTCCGCCGTGCGGGTGCGGGAGGCCGCCCTGTCCCGCCGGACTCTGCTTGCCGCCGCCGGGGGACTCGTCCTGGGCGCGGGTGCGGTCGCGGGCTGGGTGCTCGGCCGGGGCGGCACCGAAGCGCTCACCTCGCCGGGCGCGCGGCCCTCCCCGTCCAGGACTGCCACCCGCGTGCCGCGCGGTGTCGCACCGGCCGCGCTGTGGCGGTACGACGCGCCGTCGGGGAAGCCGCTCGTGCGGGCGCTCAGCCTGTTCGGCGGAGAGATCGGCTACGTCCCCGATCCACCGCGGCTCACGGCACTCAGCCTCGCCACCGGTGAAGTCCTGTGGACACGCGAGGACTTACCGGACCCGCAGCGCGTCCTGCCGCTCGGCGGGCAGGCCGTCACCGCGCGCTCCGGGCGCCTGGCCGGCCTGTCGACCCGGGACGGCAAGGAGCTGTGGACGCAGCCCGTGACCGTGATGTCAGGGCAGGGCCGGCTCGCCATCCTCAACGGGTCGGCCGAGGGCCGCACCGTGATCTACCACGCCGTGCCCGAAGAGGGCGGGTCGGTGGAGACCCAGCCGCCGTACGTGGTGGCCCTCGAGGTGCCGGGCCGCACCGAGCGCTGGCGTCTGAAGGTCAGGACCGGGGCGCTCGGGGACCTCGTCCTGATCGCGGTCCCCGGACTCGGCGACGACGTCCACCTCATGGAGCGCCGTATGCCCGGCGGGGCGCGCATCTACCGCATCGACGGCGATACGGGCCGCAAGCGCTGGGAACGGGTCCACGACTGGCCCGAGGGGCTGATGTCCCTGCTCGACTACGACCCGTACTCCGAGCAGCTCCTGGAGATGTACCGGGGCAGGCTGCGGGCCGCTCATGTGAACGCCGGCGCACCGCAGTGGAGCCTGGACCTGTACGACGAGCCCGAGGGTGAGGTCTCCCGCAAGCCCGACACCACCCTGGCCCGCCGCATCGAAGGGGTCGACGGTCCGCTGTACTTCCTCGCGGGCCCGCATCAGACCGTGCACGCCGTCGACCTGGGCACGCACCGCGAACACTGGCGCCACCGGCTGCCGGTGGACCTGGTCCGCGACAGGACGACGAAGCAGATCATCCCGCCCTGGCTCTCGATCACCGAGTCGGGCCGCACGCTGCTCGCCGCGCACCGCCTGGGGGTGGTCGCCCTCGACCCGCGCACCGGCACCGAGCTCTGGCGCTTCGCCGTCGCGGACGGCACCGACGGCTACCAGGTGCACACCGCGGGCCGCCTGGCCCTGATCGTCAACGGGCCTTCGGTCTACGCCCTTCCTGTTACGTGAGGACTTCCGATGACGGACGAGGAACACAGGCACTCCGAGACGCCCGGCCGGCCGGCGGAGGATGCTGGCGCGGCGGAGGATGCCGTGCCGACCAGGGATGCCGTGCCGACCAGGGATGCCGTGCCCACCGAGGGTGCCCTGCCCGCTGAGGACGCCGTCCCGTCCGAAAGGAGCCCGGCGGAGCGGGAGTCGGGTCCGGGCACGCGCGGGGGCACGGGTGGCGCGCCGGAGGACGGGGCCGGTGGCGGCGCGGGAGCCGAGGGTGGTGGGGGCGAGGTGGAGGACGCCCGACCGGCCAGGGACTCCCGCAGCGATGAACTCGACCCGCGGACGCGGAGGTTGAGCACCGGACGCTCGGGATCCGAGCGCCGGGTGCCGACCCCGCCGAGTTCGGCACAGGCGCCGTCCGCCCCGCTGGACCCGGCACAAGCGCCGCCCACGCCGCCAGGTCCGGGGCGACCGCAACCGCCCCCGCCCGGCTCGGCCCACCCCACAGCCACTTCGCCCGTCCGACCCCAGCCATCCGTCCGACCCCAGCCGTCCGTCCGACCCCAGCCATCCGTCGCCCAGCCGGAGGCCTTCACCCCCCTCTCCCCGGCCGACCCCGTATCCATCGGCGGCTACACCCTCCTGGCCCGCCTCGGCTCCGGCGGCATGGGCACCGTCTATCTCGCGCGGACGCCCACGGGCCGCACCGTGGCCCTCAAGACGCTGCGGTCGGAGCACGCGCGGGACCCCGTCCTGGGCACGCGGTTCGGGGAGGAGACCCGGGCCGCTCATCGCCTGGGCGGCACGGAGTTCTTCCCCGCGTTCGTGGACGAGGGCGAGGGCTGGTTCGCCACGGCGTACGTCCTCGGGCCTTCGCTCGCCGAAGCGGTCACCGCGTACGGCCCCTGGCCCGAGCGCGCCGTACGCGCCCTGGCCGCCCAACTCGCCGATGCCCTGCGGTCGGTGCACGAAGCGGGCTACGTCCACCGCGACCTCAAGCCCTCCAACGTCCTGATCACACCGGCGGGCCCGCGCCTGATCGACCTGGGCGTGGCCCGGACCGCGGGCGCCGCCCAGGTCGCGGCCACGGCAGGGGTGCACCCTCCGGGCCTGCGGCCCGCGCCCGGGTCCGCGGGCACGGGCCCGCACACGGAATCCGGCCGCGCCCCCGCAAACCCTCCGGGACCGGCCCCCGACCCCGCCCACCGAAAAGCCCCCACCCCCGACCCCGCCCACCAAGCACCAGCCCCCACCCACCGCCCCGGCACCCCCGCCTACATGGCCCCCGAACAAGCCGCCGGCATC
Organism: Streptomyces sp. N35; assembly: GCF_016464295.1. NCBI lineage: Bacteria > Bacillati > Actinomycetota > Actinomycetes > Kitasatosporales > Streptomycetaceae > Streptomyces > Streptomyces sp. N35. The sequence goes on from NZ_JAEIMH010000109.1 coordinate 24,749, forward strand.
AGCCCCGGCGACGCGGCCACCGACGTCTACGCCCTCGGCGCCCTGCTCGTCTTCACCGCGACCGGGCGGCCGCCGCACGGCGAGGGGGGTCCGGCCGAGGGCCTCCACCGGGGCGCCCCTGGGGGGCCGCGCCTCCGCCTTGTGCCCCAGGGCCTGCTCCCCCCGGCCACCGCCTGCCTGGCCCACGACCCGGCCGCCCGCCCCACCCCCGCCGAGATCCGTGAACTGGCAGGCGCCGGCGGCTGGTTCGGCGACCGGCTGCCCCCGGCCGTGCTCGCCGACATCGGGGCGCGTACGGCCTACGTGGGAAGCATCGGTGTACGGCGGCACACAGCCCGGCCACAGCCCGCGCGCCCCACCCGCCGCGCCCTGCTCGCCGGCGCCGCGGCGCTCGCCGTGGCCGGGGCGGGCGGGGCCGCCTGGTGGGGCGCCCAGGACCGGTCCGGGCCGGGCGGGGGTGCTGCCCCGC
>NZ_JAEIMH010000011.1:0-8752 GCF_016464295.1 Streptomyces sp. N35
CCGGCCCGCCGGCCTCCTTGAGCCGCAGGGCGCCCCCCTGTGCGGCCCGTGCCGCCTCGGCTGCTTCGGTGAGCAGCGCGGCCTGCCGCTCCAGCTGCCGTGCCCGGTCGGCGACGCTCGCCGCACTGCCCCGCGCCTTGGTCAACTCCTCCTGGAGTACGGCCTGTTCGCGGGCGAGGTTCTCGCGCCGCGAGGTGCGGGAGGCGGCGCGCCGCTCGGCGTCCCGCTGCGCGGCGACCCGGCGTTCGTGCTCGTGTTCGTCGTGCGCGTAGGCCTCGCGCGCGGCGTGCAAGGTGGAGGCGAGGGCGCGGACCTGCGCGTACTCCTGCTCCACCTCGCCCAGTGCGGCGGCGAGTTCCTCCGCGGGAGCGCCGCCCGCGGAGGCGGTGGCGACCGCAAGGGCCTCGCGTACGGAGGCGAGTGCGCTTTCGGCTTCGGTGCGCTCCTGGTCCGCTTGCTGGTACGCGGTGAGGGCCGTTTCCTCGGCCTGGCGGTCGACGTGTCCTTCGCTTCTGCGCGCGGGGGCGGGGTGTTCGAGTGAGCCGCAGACCGCGCAGGGGTCGCCGTCGGCCAGCTGGGCGGCGAGTTCGGCGGCGATGCCGCGCAGGCGCTGCTCCTTGAGGGTGAGCCAGTGCTCGCGCGCGTCCCCCGCCCGCCGGCCGGCCGCGAGTGCCTCTTCCTGGGCTTCGGTGACGGACGAGCCGAGCGCGTCACGGCGCCGGGCCGCCTCCGCCTGGTCGCGGGCCGGGCCGATCCGGCCTTCGAGCTGTCCCGCGCGGGTGGCGGCTTCCTGCGCCTCGTCGATCCGGCTCTGGTGGCCGTGGCGTACGGCGTCCCAGTCCGCGAGCCACGCCGAGGCCTCCTCGAGAGCCGCTGCGTCGGCGCGTTCCTCCTGCTCCAACTCGGCCAGCTCGTGGCCCAGTTCCCGCAGGCGCTGCTCGGCACGCCGGGCCGAGGCGAGCGAGCCGAGTTCCTCGTGGGCCTTGCGGGCGGCGGCCGCGAGCGCGGCGGCCTCGGCCCCGTCGAACGACTCGGGCAGCGCACGCCGCGCCCGGCCCTCCTCGTCGGCAGCCCGCCGCTGTGCGGTATCGGCCGAGGAGCGCAGTGCAAGGGCGGGCGCCACAGCCTCCGCCTTGCGCGCCCGCTCCATCCGCTCCTGGTCGGCGCGGTGCTCCTCGATACGTCCAGCGAGCCGCTCGGCACGCTCCTGTGCCTCGGCGTGGCGGCGCTGAAGCCGATGCGTCTCCCGTACACCGTCAAGGTTCTCCTGGGCAGCGTCCCGGGCCTGCTGTGCGGCGCCCTGGGACACGCGCGCGACCGTGAGGGCCTCGCGCGCGGCGGACCGGGCGCAGGCCGCCCAGGTCAACACGCCTTCCGCCAGGCCCGGTTCACCCGCGGCGGCCTCCGGAAGCGGCAGCTGCGCCACGCGCCCGGCGGCCTGCCCCATACGCTGCGCGGCGGCGAGCAGCCGCTCGTCGGCGGCTCGGACCTGCGCCTCGGTGCCCCGGCGCAGCTCGGCGAGATACTGCTCGACGGCCGCGAAACGCCGGGTGTCGAAGAGCCGGCCGAGCAGCTTGCCGCGCGCCTCGGCATCCGCCCGCAAGAAGCGCGCGAAATCACCCTGCGGCAACAGGACCACTTGGCAGAACTGCTCCTTGCTCATGCCGAGCAGCTGCCCGATCTCCTCACCGATCTCCTGGTGGGAGCGGCTGAGGTCCTTCCAGACGCCCGCCGAAGCGTCGTACTCGCGCAGCCACGACTGGGCCTTCTCCATGGTGGTGCCGGTGCCGCGCTTCTTGGTCCGCATCCACTGCGGCTGCCGGCCGACCTCCAAGTGCCGCCCGGCCACGGTCAGTTCGAGCACCACTTCGGTACGGGCCGCGGGCGCCGCATGATCGCTGCGCAGGGTCGTACCGGCGCCCTGCCTGGCGCCGGGTACGGAGCCGTACAGGGCGTAGCAGACCGCGTCGAGGACCGAGGTCTTGCCCGCGCCCGTCGGTCCGTGCAGCAGGAAGAGACCGGCCTCGGACAGCGCGCCGAAGTCGACCTCCTGTACGCCGCCGAACGGTCCGAAGGCCGTGAGGGTCATCCGGTGCAGCCTCATCGGGCCACCTCGCGCAGGGTCTCGTCGACGCGTACGGCGTCGAACGCCCCGCGCAGTACGGCCTGTTCGGCATCGTCGGGGCCCGCGCCGCGCACATGCGCGACGAAGTCCTCGGCGATCTGCTCGTCGCTGCGGTCCTTGAGCCGTTGCGCGTACGACACCTGCGGTTCGCCCGGCTGCCGTTCGGGAGCGAAGACGAGGCTGAGGACGTGCGGGAAGCGCTCCGCGAGCTGCGCCATCGGCTCGTCCGGCCTTACGGGATCGGTGAGCGTGGCCTCCACCCAGTGCTCGGTGACGCCCGCGAGGTCCGGGTCCGCGAGCAGTTCGTCGAGCTGGCCCTCGATCCTGGCGAGCGGCCGCGGCACGGGGCAGTCGATGCGCTCGGCGCCCAGTTCGCCGCCGGGGCCGAGGTCGATCAGCCACATCGACTTGCGGTGGTGCTGCTCGGAGAAGGAGTACGCGAGCGGGGAGCCGGAGTAGCGGACGCGTTCGGTGAGGGTCTGGCAGCCGTGCAGATGGCCGAGCGCCACGTAGTCGACGCCGTCGAAGACCCCGGCCGGCACGGACTGGACGCCGCCGACGGTGATGTCCCGCTCGCTGTCGCTGGGTTCGCCGCCCGTCACGAAGGCGTGCGCGAGCACGACGGAACGGGTGCCCGCGGCCCGTGCGGAAAGATCGGCGCGCACGCGGTCCATGGCCGCGGCGAGCACCGTCTCGTGGGCGGGCTTGTCGACCTTGAACTCGTCCTTGACCAGGGCGGGTTCGAGATACGGCAGCCCGTAGAACGCGACGTCGCCGTGCTCGTCGGCGAGCACCACGGGGGTGGCGCATGCGGCGGGTGAGGTACGCAGATGGATGCCCGCCTTGCCGATGAGGCCGGCGCCCACGCCGAGGCGGCGGGCCGAGTCGTGGTTCCCGGAGATCATCACGACCGGCACCCCGAGGTCGGCGAGCCGGTGCAGCGCGTCGTCGTACAGCTCCACGGCGGACAGCGGCGGCACGGCCCTGTCGTACACATCCCCGGCGACGACGACCGCGTCGACCCGCTCCTCGCGTACGACGGACACGAGGTGATCGATGAACGCGGCCTGGGCGTCGAGCAGGCTGACGCGGTGAAAGGCCCGCCCCAAGTGCCAGTCCGATGTGTGCAGCACTCTCATAGAACCGCTCTGACCTGCAATTTCTCTCAGTGACCCCAGAAAACAGCACCCGTCGGCCCAGCAAGCCCGGTCGACAGCCACCACGCTAACGCCTGGCGGCACCTGACTTACCACCGACCTCGGAACGCATTAAGTCATGGCGCCCGATACCAGACCCTCCCGCCGGCTTCGTATGTTCGCACCACTTACGCCGCACATCGCACCTGCACGTACCGGCGCGGTGGCCGCCCACGCACCGCAGTAGCGGTCCCCGCGACTGCCGTCGCCCTCTCCGCTCACGTACACCCCGCACTTTTCAGTCTTCGATTGGAGGGCTCCATGTCTTCAGCTGTCATGCCCACGTCCAGACGGAGTGGCGGTCACGCGCCGCCTGCCGCCATCTCCGCCGTCGGTCTGCGCAAGTCGTACGGTGACAAGACCGTGCTCGACGGCATCGATCTGCACATCCCGGCCGGCTCCGTGTTCGCGCTGCTCGGGCCGAACGGCGCCGGCAAGACCACCGCCGTGAAGATCCTCTCCACCCTCATCTCCGCCGACGGCGGGCAGGCCCAGGTCGCCGGCCACGACGTCGCGCGGAACGCGGACGGGGTACGTGGCGCGATCGGGGTGACCGGGCAGTTCTCCGCCGTCGACGGTCTGATCACCGGCGGGGAGAACATGCTCCTCATGTCCGGCCTCCACCTGATGTCCAAGGGGGAAGCGCAGCGAGTCACCGCCGAGTTGCTCGCGCGTTTCGATCTCTGGAGGAGGCCGACGAACTCGCCGACCGCATCGCGGTGTTGAACGACGGAAAGATCGTCGCGGAGGGCAGCGCCGACGAACTCAAGCGCATGATCCCTGGCGGACATGTGCGGCTGCGCTTCACCGATCCGGCCGCGTATCAGGCGGCGGCCTCCGCACTGTCCGAGGCCGCGCGCAGTGACGAGACGCTCGCCCTGCAGATCCCCAGCGACGGCAGTCAGCGCGAACTGCGCTCCCTTACATCGCGTATCTCGTGCCCGGCATCCTGCTGATGACCATCGGCGGCACCACCATCGGCGCCGCGGTATCGGTCTCGATGGATATGACCGAGGGCATCGTCGCCCGCTTCCGCACAATGAGGATCCACCGCGGATCCATCCTGATCGGACACGTCATCGGCAGCGTGCTCCAGTGCCTGATCAGCGTGGTCTTCGTCGGTGCCGTCGGCGCCGCCATCGGCTTCCGCTCCACCGGCGCCACCGTCCTGGAGTGGCTTGCCGCCTTCGGACTGCTTGCCCTGTTCGCCCTGGCCCTCACCTGGATCGCGGTCGGCATGGGCCTGGTCAGCCCGAATCCCGAAGCCGCCGGCAACAACGCCATGCCGCTGATCTTCCTGCCGCTCATCTCCAGCGCCTTCGTCCCAGTCGGCAACATGCCGGGCTGGTTCCAGCCGATCGCCGAGTACCAGCCCTTCACCCCGGCCATCGAGACCCTCCGCGGTCTGCTCCTCGGCACCGAGATCGGCACCAACTGGTGGATCACCCTCGCCTGGTGCCTGGGCCTCACGACCCTCGGCTACCGGTGGTCCAAGTCGACTTTCGAACGCGATCCGAAGTAGAGACCACACAACCCGCAACCGCATCTTTCGGAAGGAAGCTGATGTCCGACACCACCTGCCACATGTCGATCTCGCTCGACGGCTTCGTCGCCGGACCCGAGCAGAGCAGAGAAAATCCGCTGGGCAAACGCGGCAAAGAGCTGCACAGCTGGCATATCGGCGACCCGCGCGCGACCGATGCCGACAAGACGGCCATCAGCTGGCTGATGCGCCCGCGTGGCGCCTACGTCATGGGCCGAAACATGTTCGGGCCGATCCGAGGCGAGTGGAACGAGACGTGGGACGGATGGTGGGGCCCCGAGCCCCCGTACCACGCCCCGGTCTTCGTGCTCACCCGCTACGCCCACGAACCGATCAAGATGGAGGGCGGGACCACCTTCCACTTCGTCACCGAAGGCTTCGACGCCGCTTACGCGCAGGCTCTCGAAGCCGCCGACGGCAAGGGTGTGGACATCGCCGGTGGCGCTTCGACGGTTCAACAGGCACTCGACGCCGGCGTGATCGATGAACTCATCCTCGACATCGCACCCGTCCTGCTCGGCAGCGGCGAGCGCATCTTCGACGGCGTCGAGACCTTCGATTTCAAGCCCACCGAGGTGCTCCACTCACCGCTGACCACTCATATCCGCTACCGCAAACGCGACGCCGGCTGAGCGGCAACCGGGGCTTCGCTCAGCTCCCTTGCGGACCTCCTCGCGACCAGTCGGCATCGTGAACAACCAGGGACGGCGACCTGCCCGGTCGCCGTCCCTTTGCCATGCACCGGGCGCCGTGGTCACGCCATGGCCGCATTAAGTCATGGCGACCGATACCGGCTCGCCCGGCCGGCTTCGTACGTTGACGGCACATACCAAAACCTTGGAGAACACATGCTGTTCCGATCTGCGACCGACAGTGACACCGACCGCGTGGCGGCTGTCGTGGTCGACGAGCCCGTGGGCTGGATTCCCGCCGACCGTTACCTGGACGAGTTGCGCCAGCGGATGTACCGGCCCGAGTGGACCTGGCTGGCCGAGGACGAGGGGCAGGTGGTGGGCCGCTCGCTGTGGTGGGGACAGTCGACAGCCGAGCACCCGGTGGATCTCGACTGCCTGTGGGTGGACGCCTCGGTGCCGGACCGCGCCAAGGTCGCGGCGGGCCTGCTGGCCGCCGGCCTCGAGAGCTTCACGGCGCGGGGCGCGGCCGACCTGCCGATCCTCACCGTGAAGCTCACCGACGGCTGGCGCGACGACCCGGCCGTGTCCGCCGCCGCCGAATGGCGTCACGACGCCGCACTGGCCGCCGGGCTCAGCCACGTGGTGGAGCGGCTGCAGCTGGAGTGGACGGCCCCCGCCGGGCTGGCCGCCGCCGGGGCCCCGCTGAGCTTCCCCCGCGCCTCCGACGAGGAGTTCCTCCCGGTCTTCCGCGGGATCGCCGAGGGCAGCCTGGACGCCGGTACCCGTAAGGACATCGCCGAAGTCGGCGCCGATGCCGCGGCCCGCAAGGCGATGGACTTCTATCTGGACTGCCTCGGGGAACGCGACTGGTGGCGTCTCGCGTACGACGCCGACGGCGAGGTGGTGGGCCTTGCGATCCCCTCGGCAACTCCGTATGCCCGCAATGTCGGCTATATAGGGGTGCTCCCGAAGTTCCGCGGCCGTGGCTACGTGGACGAGGTGCTCGCCGAGATCACCCGCTTCCAGGCCGCGGCCGGCGCGGAGCGGATCACCGCCACCACGGACCGGGGGAACGTGCCGATGGCCGCGGCCTTCGCGCGGGCCGGCTACCGGATCACGGAGATCCGGATGGTCTACTCGGTGCCTGCTGCCTCATGACTCCAGAAGGTCGGACAGTTCCGTACGGGAGCTGACGCCGAGCTTGGGGAAGGCGCGGTAGAGGTGGTGGCCGACCGTGCGCGGGCTGAGGAACAGCTGTGTGGCGATCTCGCGGTTGGTCGCCCCCGTGGCGGCGAGCCGTACGACCTCGCGTTCCTGCGGACTGAGCCGGCCGATCCGGCTGTCCGTGCCCGGATCGTGCGCTTCCCCGGCGGCTTCGAGCTCGGTGCGCGCCCGGTCCGCCCACGGCGCGGCGCCCGCTTTCGCGAAGATCTCCCACGCGGTACGCAGATGCTCGCGGGCCTCGATGTTGTGGCGTCGGCGCCGTAGCCACTCCCCGTAGAGGAGCGCGGTACGGGCGCGGTCGTGAACGCCGCCGTGCTCGTGCAGGGCCAGGGCCCGCGTGTAGTGCTCGACCGCCTGCTCGTCCGGTCCGGTCAGGGCCGTGCAGCGGTGGGACAGCGCGGTGAGCGCGGGCTGTCCCACGGTGGCGGCCCAGGCCGCGAGGCGGGTCGCCGGTTCCCTCGCCTCGTCCGGCCGCCCGGCGCGGACGGCGGCCTCGACGAGGTCGGGGAGCAGGTGCTGGGCGAGCGCGGGGTGGGCCCGTTCGCGGGCCGCGGCCCGCAACGGTGCGAGCGCCGACTCGGCGCGGCCCAGGCCGAGTTCGAGCAGCCCGAGCGCGTGCTGGGCATCCGCGCCTGCCCGTCCGACCCCTCGCGGGCGTGCGTAGGCGAGCGCTTCCTCGGCCTGCTCGCGCACATCCGCTTCGCGGCCCTGGACGGCGGCGAGCAGCGCCAGGCGGGAGCGCAGATGGGCGGCCCGATGGTCCAGGTCGTAGGAGTCGGCGAGGTAGAGCCCCTCGGTGGCGTGCTCCTGCGCGTCGCCGGTCCTGCCGAGCGCCGTCTCGACCCGCGCGAGCAGATCGAGCGCCGTGGGCAGCCAGCCACCGATCCCGCTGGCGCGACACCGGGCGACGGCCGCGGTGGCGTGCTCGTACGCGCGGGGGTGATCGGCGAGGAGATGCGCATGGTGCGCCGCCATCAGGAGCGCCATGTGATCGTCCCCGGTGGGCGGTGGGGAGTCGTGACCGGCGGGCGGTGGGTGTGCGGCGGGCGAGTCGGGCGCTCCGCTCGGGAACAGCCAGGCCGCAACAGCCAGTTCGGGCAGGTGCGGGGCGCGGGCGGCGATCTCCGCCAGGAGCCCGGTGTCCTCCGCGGAAAGCGCCGCGTGCAGCGCCTCGGTCAGCAGGGGTGCCATCTTGTCGGCGCCGGCGAGCCCTGACGTGTCGTCGTCGACATGACCCAACGTGTCGCTGCCGGCCAACCTCGGCGTATCGCCGTCGACATGACCCAACGTGTCGCTGCCGGCCAACCCCGGCGTATCGCCGTCGACAAGCCCCAACGTGTCGCTGCCCGCAAACCCCGGCGTATCGCCGTCGACAAGCCCCAGCTCGTCCACGCACGCGAGCAGCGTGCGAGCCGCGCGCGCCGGGCTGCCGTAGCCGAGCTCGACGACCGCACGGGCCCGGGCGAGGTCCGCCGCCGAGGCCGGGTCCGACAGCGGAAGCGGGACCTGGTCGGCGAGGCGGCGGCAGGGGTCGTCCTGGCCTGGCTCGCTCGCCTTCTGCGCCCCGTCGATCAGACGCCGTGCGCGCAGGTGCGGGTCGGCCGTGAGCTGCGCGGCCCGCTCGTACGCCGCGGACGCGGAGGCCGCACCCTGCCGGCTGCCGGCCCAGGCGGCGACCCGTTCCAGCTCCCTGGCGACCTGCTCGTCGGGTCCGGTCGCCGCGGCGGCCAGGTGCCAGGCACGGCGGTGCGCATGCCGTTCGGAGTCCAGCGCCGCCGCGAGCGCCTGGTGGGCGGCAATGCGTCGGGCGAGCGGTGCGGACTGATAGGCCGCGTACCGGCTCAGCGGGTGCCCGAAGCGCACGGCCGCGGCCGAAAGCCGTACGATTCCGGCCTGTTCGGCGGGTTCGAGATCGGCCACCGTGCCACCGAACCGGCCGATGGCCCCCACCACCACGGCGAGCTCCCCCGTGTCGTCGGCGGGGGGGGGCCCGGGGGGCGCCCCCGGGGGGGCCCGGGGGGGGCGCGGC
>NZ_JAEIMH010000011.1:8762-92987 GCF_016464295.1 Streptomyces sp. N35
GGACGACGGCGCCGCCCACCGTGAGCACCGCTCGGGTGGCCGCGGGCAGCCGTCCGATCCGTTGCGCGATGAGGTCCTGCAGACGGCCGGGCAGCGGGGAGACATCGTCCGGCAGCGCCAACGGGCCCAGCTGTCCCTCCCGTTGGGCCAGCGTGAGCGCGTCGGCAAGGACGCGCAGGGCGAGCGGATTGCCCTGCGCCTGCTCGGCGATCCGGGCCGCGACCGGCGGCAGCAGCCCGGTCAGCAGGGCCGCGGCCGACTGACGGTCGAGGCCCGCCAGAGGGAGGCGGGGTATGCCCTTGAACCGTGGCGCGTCGTCCGTGACGGACGCGTCGTTCGTATCCCCCGATCCGGACCCGCGGCCCGTGTGCCCCGCTCCGGCCCCACCCCCGTCTCTCAGCCCGAACAGCATCACGACACCCTCGGCGCACAGCCGTCGGGCAGCGAACGCCAGAACGTCCACGGACGGCTGGTCGAGCCACTGCACGTCGTCGATCACGCACAGCACCGGGCGTTCGGCCGCGGCCTCCGCGAGCGTGGACAGCGCGGCGAGGCCAACGACGAAGCGGTCGTGCACCGCGCCGCCGGCCAGCCCGAAGATCGCCCGCAGCGCCGTGGCCTGCGTGTCCGGCAGCCGGTCGAGGAGGTCGAGCACGGGCAGGAAGAGCTGGTGCAGCCCTCCGAAGGCGAGGTCCGTCTCCGACTCGACGCCCTCGATGCGCAGCACGCGCATCCCGTGGGCCGCCCGGGCAGCGGCGTAGTCGAGCAGCGTCGTCTTGCCGATCCCGGCTTCGCCGTGGACGAGCAGCGCCCCGCTCACCCCGTCGTGGGCGGCCGCGAGCAGCTCATCGATCCGCCGCACCTCGTCGTCCCGCCCATGGAACACCGGGGCGCCCTCGCGCCGCCCACCGGCGCCTCGCGTCTCTTCGCGCCGCTCACTGGGCACCCGCGTCTCTTCGCGTGGCCCGCCGAGCGCCCGAAGCTCCTCGTCCCGCCCCCGCGGTTCGTCGTCCCCCACCGCTGATGAATCCTTCCCACGTACCGCGCCGACCTCGCACGATACGCCCTGCCCAGCGGCAGCTCAGGCCCCGGACAGCCGGCGGGCGGCCGTCGTCAGGACCGGCCGCCCGCCTCCTACCCGTTCACCGCGCCCGGCTCAGGTCACCGGCCGGTACCCGAGTACGAACGTGGCCGGCGCCCCGCTGCCCGGGTTCCCCGGCGTACTCGGCTTGGCGAGCGAATACACGGGCGCGTTCACCGCGTTGAGGGCCTCGAGTGCCTTGGCCTCGGTGGCCGCCGCACCGTAATAGAGGTGGAACTCCCCCACCAGACCGGCATCGGGGTTGCCCGGCACCGGCTCCACCGGGACGTTCACGTCCAGGACAGTGCCCTGGTCGTACGGTCCGGCGTCGGTGAAGGAGCCCTCGTGGTGCAGCTTGGGCCGGCCGGATCCGGGGTCGGGTCCGGCGAGTCCGTAGTCGCTCGCGAACTCGACCTTCGGATGGTCCGCCTTGAGGGTCACGTACTCCTTGAGCGGTGTCGGCTCCACGTCCCAGTCCACGACCCGGCGATAGCTGATGTGCGGCTGGTCGCCGGGCGGCGCGAGGGACGTGACCGTCACGGTGACGTCGTACAACTCGGGCCGCGCGGACGGCCGGTACTCATGCGTGACGTACACCGGGTAGTCGGTGCCGACCAGACGGACCGTCGACTTCGCGGTGGTCGGCGTCGTGGTGAACTCCGTGATCTCGGCGTTCTCCGAGAGTCCCTGGACACCGTGCGACCAGCCGCTCCACTGGCCGACGCCGCCCGGCGGGGTGACCTGGATGCCCCAGCCCTCGCAGTGGCAGGCCACGGCCGAGACGGCCTCGTAGTTCGTGGGCCGGTGCCGCAGGCCCACCTCCGTGGTCTTCGTGCCCGTGCTGGGTGTGCCGCCCGGAGTGATCAGGTTGCCGCCCGGCTGGACGCCGATCTGCACGTCCGTGCTGCCGACCGAACCCCCGAACAGGGAGGTGTACTTGGTCTCCCAGCGGCCCTCCTCCTCGTCGTCACCGGGCCGGCCGTGGCTGATCATCAGCGTGACGACGTTGCAGCTGCCGCCGATACGCGTGTCGAGGGTCTTGTCCTGTTCGCGGGCGCTCTTGTCATCCGCGAAGCAACGACGGGGAATCTTCTCCCAGTTGACGACGGTGAACGTCAGGCGCTTGTCGTCGTCCTGCATCGTGCGGACGGCCATGTTCCAGAGCTTGGAGGGGTCGGCCTGCCCGACGAGGTCCACGTAGTGCACCCCGCCGCCCTTGACGGTCCACTGCCCGGAGGCCTTGCCGTCGGCGGGCAGGGTGATCGTCTCGTGCTCGGGGCGGGCCACCGCGAGGGGGCCGTCCGCTCCGGTAGTGCCCAGAGCCCCGCACCAGTCGTCGGCGTCGCCGTCCTGATAGCGCCAGTACGAGCCGTAGTCGGCGGCCGTACTGCCGCCGCAGAGCTGGTAGTTGGCGACACCGAAGACGCGGAACTCCTCGTGCACATCACGGTCGTAGTCGTCCGTGATCATGTCGCGGATCTCGGTGGCGCCGTCCGGGAACCAGGCGTCCTCGATCCGCTCCCACGAATGCCGGACCGCGTCCGCGCCGAACCGCTCGTCGAGGAACTCGGCGAAGATGAACGCCCCGTACTGCCGCCCGCCGCCGAACCCGTCCTGCTTGGTCAGCTCCTCCTCGGGCCGCGCCAGGAACTCGTCGAGGTCGTTGGCGTAGATGTAGCGGCTGCCGTAGGGAACCGCGGGGTCGGCGGCCACGGCCTGATGGGCGCCCCACTCGGCGGTCGCCTCCATCCACGCGTTGAGGCTCCGCATGTTCCAGATCAGGCTCCAGCCGACGTACTTGTACTGCATCGAGTGGAACAGCTCATGGCGCGGCAGATAGAACTCCTCCGCCTCGTCCGAGGAGTCGAAGTCCGTACCGATATGGATGATGTTCGCGTCGGCGAGCTCGTAGGGCTGGACGAAGCCCACACCGGGTTCCACGTGTGTGGAGCCGAGGAAGAGGGTGACCTTCTTGTCGTGGTCCTCGCGGGGCGCGTAGCCGAGCGAGGAGTACGTCTTGCGGCCCTCTTCGAGCGAACGGGTCATCCGTTCCACGTAGTTGGGGACTCCGTTGTCCTGCACGTCGCCCTGGGCGGCGGTTCCGGGCCCGTCGTACGGGTTGACGGCGTTGTCGCCCGCGGCGTTGTAGAACACCGAGAAGTTGGCGCTCTGGTGCAGACAGTCGAACACGCCCGGCAGCTTGCCCCGCTGCCCGCATTCGCTCAGCGGGACGGCGAGCGCGGCAGGATTCTCCGCCCGGCGGGTGGTCAGGGGACGCAGGATGTCGGCCTGGGCCATCCGGTTCTGGATGCTCCGGCGCACGGGGTGGCCGAGACCGGCGAGTTCACGGCCGAGTGTCATCCCCAGGATGACCCGCTGCTCCGCGGGCAGCTGGTCGTCCCGGTAGTGCTTGGGGACTCCGCCCTGGTAACCGAGCTTGGCGTAGGCGTGGTTGACGAAGGCTTCCTCGTTGAGGCGGCCGGAGCGCAGGTCCTCGAGCAGTCTGCGCAGGCCCGGCCGGAAGTCCTCGTACGACTCCGGTTCGGGCCTCGGCGGCGGTTCTTCGGCGCGGGTGCGCGGCGCCGGGTCGTACGTGGGCATCTCGTACGGTGCCGGTGCGGCCTGCGCGTTCACCGCCTCGCTCTTGGTGACGGCCCCGCCCGGGTCTCCCCCCTCGGGCTGCGCCGTGGCCGGCGCCTGCAACAGGGTCACGGCGAGCGATGCGGCGGCCAGCGTCGTGATCACTGTCCGCCGCGCTCTTCTCCGGGCACGGGGTCTGCGTCCGGGCCCGGGCAGCACACTCGATAAGTGCCACATGGTGGTTCCCCCCCACGGTGACGGCCCCGGTCGGCCCTGTGCCGACGGTTGGCCGTGGTGCGGCTGTGCTGAGCAGAGATTAGGGGCAACGCGAGGCGCGTGAACATGGCCCTGACAATCGCGACGGCTCGGCCACAACCGTGCGCCGGCTCTGTGGCAGACCCGGCCAAGAGGCCTTTCGCGGCCAGGAGAGCCGATACGCTGCGAAACAGCCGTGAACCGGACGGAGTCGGGGATCGTGGCGGTCCGGTGGCGAGGGGGCGGGCATGGATCCACGGATGCACGGCGCGGTGGCCGGATACGTCTGCGAGCGCGAGCTCGGCCGCGGCGGACAGGGAGTCGTCTGGCTCGCCCGCGACGCGGAGGGCCGGCAGGTCGTCGTGAAGTTCCTGCTCCCGGGCAAGGAGTACGACGAGATCGCGCTCGCCCGCGTCCGCCGGGAGTTCGGCGCGGCCAGCCGGGTCGGCGAGCTGGCCACGGCGCGGGTCCTCGACGCCGATCTGACCGGGCGTACCCCGTACATCGTCAGCGAGTTCGTGTCCGGGCCGACGATCGGTGAGTACGTGGGCGCCAGCGGGCCGCTGACCTCCGGCCGGCTCCAGTCGCTCGCCCTGGCCGTCGCGCACGCGCTGGCACAGGTGCACCGGGTGGGCATCGTCCACCGGGACATCAAGCCGTCCAATGTGCTGCTCTCGCCTGACGGACCGCGCATCATCGACTTCGGCATCGCCCGCGACGACCGTCTGCTCGAGTCGGCGCTCACCACACCGGGCAGTCTCGTCGGCTCCCCCTCCTACATGTCGCCCGAGCAGGTCAGGGCGCAGCGCGTCACCAGTGCCTCGGACGTGTTCTCACTCGGCAGCACGCTGTACTTCGCCGCCACCGGCCGGCATCCGTTCGACGGTTCCGGCTCCTATGAAGTCCTGGTCGCCGTGTGCGAGGACGAGGCCGACCTGACGGCGGTGCCGGAGCCGGTGCGTTCGGTGATCGCCGACTGTCTGCGCAAGGATCCCGCGCAGCGTCCCACCGCGGCTCAGCTCGTCACGCGGCTCGCGGGGGCGGCGGAGGCGGTGGACGGCACGCCGACCGTGTCGCTCGCACCCCGCCCGCTGCCCGGAACCGTCAGTGGCGACCGCGACGGTGACCGGGGCAAGCAGCTGCGGCTGTGGGGGTTCGCGGCCGGCAGCGCGGTCGCGGCCGTGCTGCTCGCCGTCGTGCTCAGCACGAGGGGGGAGGGAGCGGGCGGCGGCGCGTCGGGCCCGGGGAAGTCCACGGACTCGCCGCCGCAGTCGTACGCCGACGATCTGACCGACTCGGGCAACTGGACGCACAAGGACCCGGACCTGGGGAAGGTCACGCACAAGGGCGGCACCATGCTGGTGAGTCCCAGGCTCCAGCTGGAGGTGTGGCCGCAGGCGCCCTTCGAGCCGTCCACGTCCGCGGTGCGGATCACCACGCAGGCGGCCTGGTACGGGGGCGACGGCGGGATCGGTCTGTGGTGCAACGGCTCCGGCGACTACGAGAAGGGCTCCCGGTGGTCGGGCTATGTGACCACGGGCCAGGAAGCCTTGATCGTGCGGGAGTTCCGGCACAAGGGAGAGTTCCAGCACGACCGCGTTGTGGAGAAGAACCTCGCGGACCTCGGCCTGAAGGTGACGAGCCGGCAGGAGATCGACATGGCACTGACCTGTACGCCGGCCGGTGAGGGCCGGATCAAGGTGGAGCTCGCCCTCGGCGGCAGGACCGTCGCCGCCTACACCGGTGACGCCTTCACCTCCCTCGGCTGCGGCGTCTCGGCCTTCCACTACAACGAGACCGACCCCGAGGGCACGGCCTTCCACGCGGGCTTCGAGCGTTTCACGGCCGAGGAGCCGGGAGCGGACTGACGCGTACGCGCGGAACCGGTGCGTGCCGCCGACGTCACGCGTCCCCGTACGCCTCCGCGCCGATCTCGAGCGTGGCCGTGCCCGCCGTCGCGTCCGCGAGCCAGCCGCGGAAAGCCTCGACATCGGCGTCCGGGAGGCCGATCTCCAGCGTCACCGCCTCCCCGTACCGCATGTCGCGCACATCGCGTCCAGCCGTGCGCAGATCGTTCTGCAGCTTGCCCGCGCGCTGGTGGTCGACGGTCACGGTGACCAGCCGGAACCGGCGCTTGGTGATCGTCCCGAGTGCGTCGAGCGCTTCGCCGACCGCTCCCCCGTACGCCCTGATCAGACCGCCGGCGCCGAGCTTCACGCCGCCGTAGTAGCGGGTGACGACGGCGACGACGTACCGCATCTCGCGCCGCGTGAGCATCTGCAGCATCGGCAACCCCGCCGTACCGCCCGGCTCCCCGTCGTCGCCGGCCTTCTGCACACCGCCGTCCGCGCCGATCACATACGCCCAGCAGTTGTGCGTCGCCGTCGGGTGCTCCTTGCGGATCCGGGCGAGGAAGGCCTGGGCCTCCTGCTCGGTGGCCGCCGGGGCGAGCGCGCACAGGAATCGGGAGCGGTTGACCTCGGTCTCGTGCACGCCCTCATGGGCCACGGTGCGGTACTCGTCCTGCATCCGCCCAGCGTATGCGCCCGTGGCGGGTGGTGAGCGCCATGCACCTGACCGCCCGGGCACCCCGGGATCGGTAACGCTGTGTGACGTTCTGCCCGGGGGCTTGTGGGCGGGCGAACGGGGGCAGGTACCCGGCGGAATGGATGGAGGCTCCATGGAATCCGAATCCGCACCTGACACCTCGCCCCCTACGCCCGCACCTGACACCTCGCCCCCTACGGCGATCGCGCCCACGGCTACCGCCTGGGAATTCACGGACGACCGCGGTCACTTGGTGGTCGCGGCCCGCAGGCCGACCCGGTCAGTCGCGTACATACAGGCCGGCGCCGCGCTGTGGGACCACGGTCTGCGCCCGGCCGGCATCTTCGGGTCGAGCCATGACGACCCGGCCGCACCGGACCCCGCGAAGGCGGGCGAGCTGCCGCCGGCCGGGCTCCCGTATTACGGGGCCGGCGCGGCCCTCGATGTGGACGCGCTGCTCGCCGCGGACCCCGACCTGATCGTGGCCGTGACCTACGGCGGCGGGCAGACGTACGGCATCACGCCCGAGGCGGCCAAGTACCTGGAGGAGCACATCCCGGTGGTCGCCGTCGATGTGAGCCGGGGCCGCACGCTCACCCAGGTCCGCGAGAGCTTCGCGCAACTGGCCCGCTCGCTCGGCACGACCCCCGACGAGGCCGCCGAGGCCGAACTGACCGCCGCGGAGCAGCGGTTGACGCTCCGCGCGGCCGCCGACCCGCGGCTGCGCGTCCTGGCGCTCTCCCCCGCCGACGCGGACTCGGTACATCTCGCCCGCCCCCACGCCTGGCCCGATCTGAGCGAGCTGACCGGCCTCGGTGTCCCGCTGCTTGAGCCCGCCGAGAGTCCGGGCGCCAATTGGTCGACGGTCTCCTGGTCCGAGGCCGCAGCGCTCGCACCGGACCTCGTCCTCGTCGACGTCCGCGCCCATGCGGGAGCCCTGCCGGCGGACTTCGCCTCGACCGTGCGCACCGCACCCTGGAACCCGGAGCTCCCGCCGAGCCCGCAGGCGCACACCCGCTTCCTGGACACGGTCACGGCGGCGCTCCAGGCCCTCGCTTAGACAGCACCCGGCCGTGGCTCCCTGGTCCGAGCCCGGAGCAGGGAGCGCGGCGGGTCGTGCGCTGCCCCGGGCTCTTCGCCGTCAGTTCTTCTCGACGGTGAACGTGGAGCAGCTGTCCGACGGCGCCCCGTCGTCGTCCGTGACGGTGCCCGTGATCTTCTGGGGCGACGCTCCGTCCACATCGGCCGCGAGCCCCGCCATGAGGTAGCCCTCGGGCTGCTGGATCCAGTGGTCGCCGTGCAACACCAGGCGCGTTCCGGAGAAGGTGCCCTTCATGGCGAAGGTCCCCGACGGGACGCCGGGGTTGGTGTCCACCGCGTAGAAGTCGAAGGTGGCCGCGACGCTCCCCGAGTCCTCGGACATCGTCAGCGTCAGGCCGGTCTTCCCCTGATTGCAGGTGTACGTGCCGCGCCATTCACCCGTCACGGGCGACGGGTCCTCGGCTTCCGGCTCGGTCGGCTGCCGCGAATCCGCCACAGGAGGATCGTCGGTGCGCTCGACGGCCGGGGACGAGGTCGCGGCGCCGCCCTGCGCACCTGACGATCCCTCCCCGTCACCGGAGTTGAGCGCGAGGGCCACGCCGACGACTCCGGCGACGGCGAGCGCGACAACAGCCGCGATCACCCCACCGCGGCGCCGCGCCACATCCTTGGCGTGCTGCGGATACGTGTGCTGCGGATACGAGGAGTGCGGATACGAGGGCCCCGGATTCGTGGGTTGCTGAAAGGCGCCGGGGCCGGGGGCGGGGGCGGGGGCGTACGGAGGCGAGGCCTGAGGAAAGGAGTGCGGAGCGGGCGGCGGGCCGAACCCGTGCGGTGGCGGGGTCGGCGCATCAGCGCCGGCCGTGCGTGTGGGAGCCGTATAAGGAGAGGAGGGCCGGGGCGGTACCACCTCGGTGACCACGGCGGTGGGCGGGATCCGGTCCGCCACCGAACCCGGTGCGATCTCCTCGGCCTCGAGGTTGAGCAGGACTTCGCCACGGCGTGCGATCGCCGAGGCGACGGGAGCGGGCAGCCAGTCACCATCGGCCTCGGTACGTGTTCCGGCCCGGGCCTTGAGCGCGCTCGGACTCGGCCGGCTCTCGGGCCGTCTGCTCAGGCACTCCCGTACGACCGAGGCGAACTCTTCCGGCGCACCGGTCAGGTCCGGTTCGTGGTGCACGATCCTGTACAGCAGTTCGGGTCCTGAGCCGCCACCGAACGGATTGTTCCCGGTCGCCGCGAACGTGAGCACCGCACCCAGCGCGAACAGGTCTCCTGCCGCGGTCACCACCTGCCCCTCGGCCTGCTCCGGCGACATGTATCCGGGCGAACCCACCACGAGTCCCGTCCCGGTCAGCGCCGCGTCGTCGGCGGCCCGCGCGATCCCGAAGTCGATCAGCACCGGCCGGTCCAGGGACAGCAGGACGTTCGACGGCTTCAGGTCCCGGTGCACGATCCCGGTGGCGTGCACCACCTCCAGGGCCTCGGCCAGCCCCGAAAGGAGGCGCCACAGGGCGGGTTCCGGCAGAGGTCCGTACCGGTACACGGTCTCCGACAGCGAGGGCCCCGGTATGTACGCGGAGGCCAGCCAGGGCACTTCGGCCTCCGGATCGGCGGCCACGACGGGCGCGGTGCCCGCGCCGGACACGGCGCGCGAGGCCTGTACCTCCCGGGCGAACCGCTCCCGGAAACCCGGGGTCGAGGCAAGTCCCGCGTGCACCAGCTTCACCGCCACGGTCCGGCCGCCGGGCGAACGCCCCAAGTAGACGCGCCCCATCCCGCCTTCGCCGAGACGCATCAGGATCCGATAGGGGCCGACCTGCCGCGGATCCCCGCCGGTCAACGGCTCCACGGGCAACTCCTCGGCACAGTAGGGGACTTGATCCCCAATCGTGCCATGCGCATGCACACACGGACAGTGCAGAACGAACTGTGCGGGCCACCCGTGACGGCGCATTCCGGGGCACAGGCGTCCGACACGCCGACTCCCCCGGAACGGGCCGTACGGATGGGCGCAGATCACAGGGCGGACGCGGGGCCCTCCCAGCGCACCCCTCCGGCCCCGGTCGGGGCCTCCGGCGGCGGGGAAATACTGGGACGGCACCCCCCTCTTGCCGCTGGCCGGCAATTCGTTTCGCCGGGCCGGGCGGCGTTCATCGCCAGGAGGGGCAGTCCCAGCTGTACAGGTCGGTGACCGGCCAGGTCGCGATGACGTACCGGCCGCTGTCCTCGCGGTGGGCGAACGAGGCGATGATTCCGCGCTCTCGTGCACGACTTCGCGCCACTTGCGCAGCGTGGAGCGTCCCGGGTGTGCACGGTGAGCCGGAGCGGGCGCAGGCGCAGGCCGCACGGCCGGGAATCGCACAGCCCGCTGCCTCGTTACTCCCACGAGAGCCACGCCCACCGATCAGGAGCCGCACATGTACGGGACATCGCAGACGGTCCGCAAGATCCTCACCGAAACCGGCGACACCTGGGCCGTGGTGGGCCTGTCCAACAACCAGGACCGTGCCGCCTACGGAGTCGCCCGGGTCCTGCAGCAGTTCGGCAAACGCGTCGTCCCCGTCCACCCCAAGGCCGAAACGGTCCACGGCGAACAGGGCTACGCCTCACTCGCGGACATCCCGTTCCCCGTCGACGTCGTCGACGTCTTCGTCAACAGCGACCTGGCGGGCCCGGTCGCCGACGAGGCGGCCTCGATCGGCGCGAAGGCCGTCTGGTTCCAGCTCGGCGTGATCGACGAGGCGGCGTACGAGCGGACCCGTGAGGCGGGGCTCGAGATGGTGATGGACCGGTGCCCGGCGATTGAAATTAATGCACTACGTTAGCGCGACCTCAGTGATCACAGCGCAGATTCTTCCGCTTTGGTGCCCAACTCGGGCTTCTCAACGCCCAGCGCGCGGACGCACCGCGGGACGGCACGGTCCAACCATGCGTAGGCCATCAACACCTTGGCCCGAGGGCGTCAGAGTTCAGCACTCGTCCTGGATCGGCCTGTATTCGTCATGAAGTACCTAGCGATCCAGGCGCCGAACGTGCGGACCGGCAGCCAGCGCTCCGCAACGACCACCGTTGGCCAAGGGGCCGCGGTTCAGGGTGTCCATGTCGCGCCCGGAGGCGGCGGATACCTCGAGTTCAATACTGGGGTAGCGGTAGCACGAGATAACAGCGTCACGTCCGCGGTGATCAACGCGCACGAGACGCAGGCGACAGCGAACAAACCGCTCCGTTCTCCGCGCGCTCATCTTTGTCATCGTGTTGGTGGCCGATCTGAGGGCCTCATGCGAGGCCGTGCGCAGTTCGAACATCCCTATGCCAGACATGCCAGGAAGTACGAACTGGATGATCAGCGAGCCCGGCGGACACGATGACCGATTCGGCGACGCGGCTGCTGGCTTAAGCCTGATGCCGTTCTCAGCGTCGAGGAGAATCAGAACCTCGTCGCGGGCAAGGTCAACCCGCCATCCGCCGTCGATCGGCTGAACCGATCCGCTCAGGCGTTCTGCGAGCAGCGTGGCAACCTGCCCATTCCGGGTTGTGACGTTCCAACCTCCCGACATGGCAGGGCGGCCGTCCACGACGTAGGCAGCTTTGAAGTGGCCCACGGGATCTTGAGCCGCCTGTACGGCGACGTCTCGGCTTCCGACTCCTGACTGCAAGCGAACTTCCTGGTCAGGTCTTCGATTGGCGCTTGTGCACACGCTTCACCACCCGCTACCTGTTCTTACTGTCCGCCGCCGCCCGCTGATTGCTCGTGTCTGAATCCAGGGGACGCAGGAAGAGCAGCAAGTCGGCATACGTGCGTACGGGAATGGCAAGCAAGGCAATGCTGTCGAGCTGGGGCAGGCCGGCTTCCCGAGCAGCATCGGTTACGACCGTTCTAAGGCTCCGCGCGTCCACATCGTCGCCGTGGCAGTACGTGACGAAGACAACCAGCCCGGCCACGCCCAGCAGTTGGCACCAAGGGATCCCTGCAACCCACTCCGGGCAGCCTTCGTCCACGTACGCGATCACCGTGTTGAAGCGCTCGGGGGCTGCCCTCAGGAACTCGGTGTCGACCACAGCGATCTGATGTGGGTCGCCTTCGGAGCCGTGCGGACTCTGCAAAGGCCTGGAGCCGACCTCGGGCAGAGTCCAGTCTGCGAGTGGGGACGCGAAGCGCGTTGGATCGGCTCCACTATCCGTAGTTCCATGGTCCGCCCGAGCTGTGCCGCGGACTCACTCGCACCCTTCAAGGCAGCGAGGTGATCGGCGGCGGTGTCGCCGGGAATCGGTGCGAGCATGAGCACCCGCTCGCGAGGGCGGGCGTAGCGGTCGATGACATCGACCACAGCGTGCGTCAGCCAGCTGATGTCGTCGGACATGTCGGATTGGTCGGCCGGTGGCATGCCGAGCTCCTCTCCAGCGGGGTGTTCTCTCGCTCAAGAGGCCTGAATCTCGGACCGTTTTCGACATACGTCTCCATACGGGTTAGCCATCTGCCGCCAATCGTCCGCCGCACCGCTTCCCTTTCCGTCCTGACAGGGCGGTCCTGAGGCGGCAGTTCAGCCGTCCCAGGACCAGTCCGTGATCTCCGGGAGATCCATGCCATGGACGCGGATCCACTCACGGTGCCGCAGTCGTGCGTCCTCCATTTTCTGCCGTACAGATGCCGCGCGCACCGCCAGTCCGGGGACGCGGTCGATGACGTCCATGACCAGGCGGAAGCGGTCGAGGTCGTTGCCGACGACCATGTCGAACGGCGTGGTCGTCGTCCCGATCTCCTTGTAGCCGCGCACATGGAGGTTCTTGTGGCCCGAGCGCCGGTAGGCGAGGCGGTGGATGAGCCACGGGTAGCCGTGATAAGCGAAGATCACCGGCTTGTCCCCGGTGAACAGGCCGTCGTATTCGAAGTCGCTCATGCCGTGCGGATGTTCCTCGCTGGGCAGCAACCGGGCAATGTCGACCACGTTCACCACGCGGACGGCCAGGTCCGGCAAGTGGCGGCGTAGGAGCTGCGCCGCGGCGAGCACCTCCTGGGTGGGCACGTCACCGGCGCAGGCCAGTACGACATCCGGTTCGCGGCCGTTCTCCGTGCCGGCCCACTCCCAGATCCCCGCGCCACGCGCACAGTGCACCTTCGCCTGTTCCATCGACAGCCAGTCGAAGCAGGGCTGCTTGCCGGCCACGATCACGTTCACGTAGTCCTTGCTGCGCAGTGCGTGATCGGCGACCGAGAGCAAGGTGTTGGCGTCCGGCGGCAGGTAGACCCGGACGGCCTCCGGGCTCTTGTTCATGATGTGGTCGATGAACCCGGGGTCCTGGTGGGAGAAGCCGTTGTGGTCCTGGCGCCACACATGTGAGGTGAGCAGGTAGTTGAGGGACGCGATCGGGGCGCGCCAGGGCAGGCGGCGCGTGACGCGAAGCCACTTGATGTGCTGGTTGACCATCGAATCGACGATGTGCACGAACGCCTCGTAGCAGGAGAACAGCCCATGCCGTCCGGTCAGCAGGTAGCCCTCCAGCCAGCCCTGGCAGGTGTGTTCGGACAGGATCTCCATGACGCGGCCGTGCCGGTCCAGGTGCTCGTCCACCGGGAGGGTCTGTGCCTGCCATGCTTTGCCGCTGGCGCCGAAGACGGCCTGAAGCCGGTTGGAGGCCGTCTCGTCCGGTCCCACCAGGCGGAAGTCGCGTCGCTCACGTGTGGCGTGCATGACGTGCTCCAGCAGATCGCCGAGCACACGGGTCGGCTCGTGCAACGTCGCACCGGGCTTGTCCACGGGCACGGCGAAGCGCTCCAGCGGAGGGAGCGGCAGTTCACGGACCAGCAATCCGCCGTTGGCGTGCGGGGTGGCGCCCAAGCGACGGGCACCGTCGGGGACGCAGGCCAGCACACGTTCGCGGGGCTTGCCGTCGTCGTCGAACAGTTCCTCGGGTTTGTACGAGCGCAGCCATGTCTCCAACTGCCTCAGGTGCTCTGGGTTGTCCCGCACGCCGGACAAGGGCACTTGGTGGGAGCGCCAGGTTCCCTCCACGGGCAGTCCGTCCACCTCTGCCGGTCCGGTCCAGCCCTTGGGGGTGCGGAGCACGATCATCGGCCAGGGCGACCGCTCGGCCACTCCGTCCTCCCGCGCGCCGCGTTGCAGGGCGGCGATGAGATCCAGTGCCTCGTCCATCGCGGCGGCCATGGCCCGGTGCACCGTCAAGGGCTCGTCGCCGCTGACGTAGATCGGTTGGTGGCCGTATCCCTTGAGCAGGGCGTCGAGTTCGGCCTCGGGCAGGCGGGACAGGACCGTGGGGTTGGCGATCTTGTAGCCGTTGAGGTGCAGGATCGGCAGGACCGCGCCGTCGTGCACGGGGTCGAGGAACTTCGTGGAGTGCCACGAGGCGGCCAGCGGTCCCGTCTCCGCCTCGCCGTCACCGATCACACACGCGACGAGGAGATCCGGATTGTCGAAGGCGGCTCCGTAGGCGTGGGACAGCGCATAGCCCAGCTCGCCGCCCTCGTGGATCGAGCCGGGAGTCTCGGGTGCCACGTGGCTGGGTACGCCCCCGGGGAAGGAGAACTGGCGGAACAACTTCTCCATGCCGGCGGTGTCCCGGGAGATGTCGGGATAGGTCTCGCTGTAGGTGCCCTCCAGCCAGGAGTTGGCGAGGACCGCGGGGCCACCGTGGCCTGGTCCCCAGATGCACAGGGCGTCCTGGCGGCGTGCCTGGATGACCCGGTTGAGGTGCGTGTGGACCAGGTTGAGCCCGGGTGAGGTGCCCCAGTGGCCGAGCAGCCGCGGTTTGACGTGTTCGGCGCGCAGCGGCTCGGACAGCAGCGGGTTCGCCATGAGGTAGATCTGGCCGACGGCCAGGTAGTTCGCGGCGCGCCAGTGAGCGTCCAGCATTCCGAGCTCTTGATCGGTCAGCGGTGCGGACGGCTGCGGAGTGTCGACGGACATCAGTATTCCCTTCGGTCGGGTCGGTCCGAGGTGCATGCGGGTCCGTACGTACTCCCCACACTTCCCGACCCATCCGGCAGCCGACAGGGCCGACTGGGCCATCCGCAGGCCACGTCGGGCCACCTTCATGTCGTCGGCACCAACACCACGGGGCAGTGTGCGTGTTGGAGCAGGGCGTGTCCGACGGAGCCGATCTGCGGACCGAGCCGACGGGAACGCCGCCGCATACCGATGACCACGACATCGGCATCGCGACTGCCTGAGAGCAAAGCGTCGGCGGGGCGCGTGCGGACCGTCTGACAGTCCACCTCCACTCCGGGGAACTGCTCCCTCAGTTGAGCCGTACCGAACTGCGGCACAGCGGCCTCCGCCGGCTCTGTCCGCACCTGGCGCGCCTGTCCGGCACTGGTTGTGGCCGGCAGCGGTGGCAGTTCAGGCGTGGTGTGGCGGTACACCGGCACGTGCAGGATGCGCAACCGGGAACCGCGTCGTGCAGCCTCCTGGAAGGCAAATCTGGCCGCGGGCGCGTCCGCCTGGTCCTCGAGCCCGAGCAGGACGGATCCACTCTGGCCTTCCGGGTGTGCCCCACGGACCACGAGCAGAGGACCGCGCACGCTCGCGGTCAGGCGCCAACTCACCGATCCGGCGAGCAAACCGCTGACAGCACCGAACCCGCGGGTGCCCACCACGGTGAGCACCGCGGTCCAGCTCTCGCGCGCCAGCACCTTGACGGCACCGCCTTCCACGCCCTTGAGCACCATCGGCAGACGGGGATGACGCGCGCGAACCCGGGAGGCGGCCATAGCCAGCACCGGTTCCGCCTCGGCGAGATCGGCGACGGCACAGACGATTCGTAACTCTGCGCCTCGCCGCACTGCTTCCTCAGCGGCCCGGTCCAAGGCTCGTACGGCGACCAGCGAGCCGTCCACTCCGATCAATACCTGATGGTGAGCCATGTCTTTTCCCTTCTCATACCTGCGCACGGGATGCGCCTCTCGGGGGCGTGGCGCTCGGTGGAAACCCGTCCGTCCGCTGAGCGGAGCCTGCAGGGCTGCTATACGTCGGATGCTC
The DNA here is from genome assembly GCF_016464295.1 of Streptomyces sp. N35. Lineage (NCBI taxonomy): Bacteria > Bacillati > Actinomycetota > Actinomycetes > Kitasatosporales > Streptomycetaceae > Streptomyces > Streptomyces sp. N35. The sequence goes on from NZ_JAEIMH010000011.1 coordinate 24,264, forward strand.
GTCGTCCGCGTGCAGCACGAGCAGGGGCCGACGGGGCCTGTCGCATGCCGAACGGCCCTGACTCGGCGGGACCTTCGGAGCCGGTCCAAACCCCGCGACACGGAGCGGGAGGAACAGAGCGACGTGAGCCCTCAGGCGCTGAGGTCCACGCCGTACATGGTTCCGCCGCCCACAAGCTCCCGACCTGTGACCACTTCGGGCTCGACACGTATGAAGGTTTCCTGCGGACACGGCATCCAGGAGACCGGCATGATGCGGGCCAACCGCTCATGCTCTCCTGGATCCCTCACGACCGTGGCTGTGCCCGTGACGACGACACTCCAGCCGGCGTGCCGGGCGGTATCGATCCGGTCGGTCTCGAAGGCGACCACGGCTCCGTTGACCGCGCGCACCAGGTCCGAGGTCGCGGAGGTACGCAGCACGACCGCCCCGTCGGCATCCAGACCGAAATTGACCGGCAGCACGGCAGGCAGGGCATACCGCGTATAGACGACGCGGCCAACCGGCTCCGTGGCCATCAGCCGCATGCACTCCCGCAGCCCTAGTTCGCGGAATCCATCATTGGCGTACATGGGCCGGCCTTTCCTTCGCCCGGTGTGGGGAACTGCCGCCCCCACACTCACCTTGAGCGTCGCGATGCCCGCGCATCAGGGGCCAAAGGCCCCCGCCCATCGGAGAGCGGCCCCATGTCATGCACTGCCTTCAGACAGGTGGAGTGGACCAGGTAGAACCCCCGGGCCGGTCCGGGCACGGCAACAACACTGCAGAACCTGGGCAGTCGTCACCGGCCGGAAGTCGGCAACGGGCAGTCACGACGCAAAAGAGTTCCTGGAGTTGTCCGAGACCATCGCGCCGCAGGAGCACTGCCTGTTCGCCGCCGCGATCCGCGCCGACCACCTCAACCTCCTCGGCCATGCCCGGTCATGCCGACAACTGGTCCCCAACACAGGGCCGTTCGGCCCCGCCTCGCAGCCGTGCGGCCACTGCCGCACCCTCGCCGCACAGCCGAGGCTGGATCCGACCAGGCACTGCGCCGTGGCATCGCCGCACGGGCGATGCGCGTGACCTGCCCTGAACAAACGGAGACAGCTGAGCACTCGGCTTCGAGGAGGCAAGGCAGATGAAGCACCGCAAGGTCGGTTCGGTCATGACCAGTGATGTCGTACGTGCCGGATACGGCACCCCGTTCAAGCAGGTCGCCCAGCTCCTGCACCAGCACCGCATCAGCGGCCTGCCCGTGGTCGACACCGAGGGAAAAGTCATCGGTGTCCTCTCCGAAACGGATCTCATGGCCCGCCAGGCGGAGGCTGACGACCCGTTCACACCACCGCGCCGCTTCCGCCGGCTGTACCTCACGGCGTCCGCGCGCCTCCGTCGAGCCAAGGCCCGCGCTCGCACCGCCGGCCAGCTGATGTCGGAACCCGCGATCACTGTGGGCGCCGACGCGACCATCGCCCAAGCCGCCCGCATCATGGCCGAACACCGCGTCGAACGACTGCCCGTGGTGGACGAGAAGAACCGCCTCGTGGGCATCGTCACCCGACGGGACCTGCTGCAGATCTTTCTCCGCACCGACCACGACATCCGCAGCGAGATCCTCCAGGAAGTCCTGGTGCGCGATCTGTGGCTCGCACCGCACATGTTCGACGTACGGGTGGACGCCGGCGTGGTCACCCTTGCCGGCGAGTTGGAACGACGCAGCGAAGTGCCAGTGGCCGTCCATCTGACCCGGGCGGTCGACGGAGTGGTCGACGTGGTGGACAAGCTCACGTATCGCTTCGACGACTCCCGTCTGCCGCCCACCGACCAGGCGCTGCACGGTATCGCCGACGACTGGCTGCGCAAGCTGTGAGGTGACTCCCGTATGCCCCGCGGCCATGTCCCCGCGGCGTACGGGCACACCGTCCTCGAGGACCGCCCGGACTTCCACGCAGTCGAAACCGTCACAGGCCGGGCCGACGTCCCGGCCTGTGATCTCACGAAGGATGAGGAGCAATGAACGGCCGTGTGAGGTTCTGGCGCCTGCGCCGCAACGAACTGCGCCGCCGATCGGATTTGGCGGACCTGTGTATCACTCTGCTGCTGGCGGCTCTGCTCCTGGTAGGAGCGCCCACGGCGGCGGTAGCCACCGCGCAAGCAGCGTGGCAGGACGGCACGGCCGAGTCGCGGACTCAGGCAAGTGACCGTCACGCGGTCACGGCCCGCCTCATCGAAGGCGCGCCCGCGGCGGACCCCAGCTCCGGCGACGGCGTGACGCACCGCAAGGTGCACGTGCGGTGGCACGATCCCGACGGCACCAGGCGCACGGCCACGATCAAAGTGCCCGCCGGCACCGACCGTGGCGCCGAGGTTGCGGTCTGGCTCGATACGCAAGGACGCGTCACCGAAGCCCCCTTGAGCGCCCGGGACGTGACCGTCCGGGCGGTGGGCACAGGAGCGGGAACCGCTCTCGGAATCGCGCTGGGCGCTCTGGTCCTGCTCAGGATCCTGCGGATCGTCTCTCTGCGCCGGCGCCTGGCCGAGTGGGAGGACGCCTGGGCGAGGACCGCTCCCACCTGGGACATCCGCCGCAGCTGAACCAGATCGCGATGCCTCCCCGCCCGCGCCCGTACACGCGGCTCCGGCCGCTGCCGGTCCGCCTCAGTCGATGGTGAGTACGTCGTGCACCGGACGCCGCTGGGTCGTGGGCCGGGGGGCCGTAGCCCAGACGCAGCACCATGTGGACGTGCCCCAGGGTCGACAGGGGATCGCGGACCATTTCGCGCAGGTCGGGCCATTCCAGAGCGTGGGAGGTCAGGGCAGTGCCCTCGTCGCCCGGCTCGTTCCCGCCGAGCAGGTGGGCGGGGTCACCGGACTGGTCGGAGCGGCCGGCGGACTCGGCGGCTTCTTCCCTCCCCTCGTCATGGGCGCGGTCTACAGCACGGCACACGACTACAGCTGGGGATTCCTGCTTCTGGCCGCCACTGCCGCCGCTTCGGCCGCTTTCACCGCCATCACTGTGCGCCGATCGGTTCACTAGCCGGGACACCGCGGGGCGCTCGAGTGATCGGCCGACAGGGGGACCTGGCAGCAGGCCAGTGGGCCTGTGCACCATGATCGGCACAGCCGTGAAGCCTGCCTGACGGGCGACTGCGCAAAGGCCGCGTAAACGCCGTTACAACACCTTGAAACGTTAGCGACCTAGGGCATTTACCTTTGAATGTTCGGGTTACGGACGGAACGATCGTTCGCATGTGCGACCGGCATCGAACCCTCAACCATTCAAGGAGCACTCCCATGCGTAAGTACCTGCGCGCCACTGTCATCGGACTCGCGGCCGCCGCTGCGACCATCGGCGCCTCCGCGGCCGGCGCGATGGCCCTCGGCCAGGAGCAGCCCGTCAAGCCCGAGACCGGCGTCTCCCAGGTGTCCGGGAAGCACGGCAACGAGGTCAACCAGGTCGCGAAGGACGCCAAGCGCACCTACAAGAACACCGTGAAGGTCAAGGGCGGCATCACCGCGAAGGTCTACAAGCTCGCGAAGAAGGGCTACCAGGCCGACCTGTTCCTGGGCAAGAAGTTCCTGGGCAAGATCACCGCCGTGGACATGGCCGAGTTGACCGTCAAGAACGGCGTCGAGATCAAGCTGCCCCCGAACGGCACCGTCACCTCGTGGTGGATGAAGGCCGACAAGCCGTCCAAGCCTGGCCTCAAGACCAACAAGGGCGACCACCACAAGGTGAAGCCGAACAAGCCCGGCAAGCCCAAGCCGGAGATCTGCCCGCCGGGTGAGAAACCCGAGATCTGCCCGCCCGGCCCAGCCGACCAGACCCTCAAGCCCGAAGGACGCCTCGGCACCGACACCGCAGCCCTGACCGGCTGAGCGGACCCGACGTAGCTGCACTGATGCCCGGCACCTCGAAGACGAGAAGCCGGGCATCAGCGCCATCAGACCACTCAGGAAGGCTCAGCCGGCGAGTCCGGCCGAATGATCCGGCACATACGTCTGCAGGTCACGCGGCGACCGCTCGTACCCCGTGGCGGCCGGCCGGCGCGGCAGTTCCGTCGCCGGGCGCGGTGTCACCTGGTACGAAACGCTCGCCAGCAGATGGGCGATCATGTTGATCCGGGCCCGGCGCTTGTCGTCGCTCTCTACGACATACCAGGGCGCCTCGGCGATGTCGGTGTGCACCAGCATCTCGTCCTTGGCTCGGGAGTACGCCTCCCACCGGGTGTACGACTCCAGATCCATCGGAGACAGTTTCCAGCGCCGGGTGGGGTCCGTCATCCGCTTCCGGAAGCGTTCCTCCTGTACGGCGTCGCTCACCGAGAACCAGTACTTGCGCAGCAGGATCCCGTCCTCGATGAGCATCCGCTCGAAGATCGGACACTGATGCAGAAAACGCTGGTGCTCCTCCTTGGTGCAGAAGCCCATGACGTGCTCGACGCCGGCCCGGTTGTACCAGCTGCGGTCGAACAGCACGATCTCGCCGGCGGCCGGCAGCTGCTCGACATAGCGCTGGAAGTACCACTGCGTGCGCTCGCGTTCGGTGGGCTTCGACAGCGCGACGATCCGGGCGATGCGGGGGTTGAGGTGCTCGGCGACGCGCTTGATCGTGCCGCCCTTGCCCGCCGCGTCCCGGCCCTCGAAGACGACTACCAAGCGGATTCCCTCGGCCTGTACCCAATCCTGCAGGTCCACCAGTTGGATCTGCAGCCGCAGCAACTCCCTTTCGTACACGGCACGGGACAACGTCGAGACACCCGACGTCCGGACCTTCTTACCTGCCATCGCACGTCTCCCTGATGCCCGCGACTCCTCGCAGCGCCACGTCCAAGTACGCACTACGAGCCCCATTTCGAAACACGGGTGCGCCCCGCACCGTCGACGCTACGGGACGCGAGACACCGAGTCAGCGGGCTTCACCTACCGAGAGCGCGGCTCACCAAGAGCCGCCCTGCCCGCTTCGAGCCGGGCCGCCGGGATCCGGAACGGCGAGCAGGAGACGTAGTCGAGGCCTGCCCGGTGGAAGAAGTGGATCGAGTCCGGGTCGCCACCGTGTTCGCCGCACACCCCTAGCGTCAGACGCGAGTTGGCCGCCCGGCCTTCCTCGACCGCCAAGGTGATCAACCGGCCGACACCCTCTTCGTCGAGTGATTCGAACGGCGAGATCGTGAAGATGCCCTTGTCCAGATAGGCAGGGAAGAACGAGGCTTCGGCGTCGTCGCGGGACAGGCCCCAGGTCGTCTGGGTGAGGTCGTTGGTACCGAACGAGAAGAAGTCCGCGGCGCGGGCGATACGCCCCGCGGTCAGGGCTGCACGCGGCAGTTCGATCATCGTGCCGATGGGGCACGTGACTTCGGTGCCGGTCCGAGCGAACACCTCGCTCAGGACGCTCTCCGCTTCTGCACGGACCAGGCGGAGTTCTTCCACGGTGCCGACGAGCGGGATCATGATCTCGGCACGGGGGTCGCCCCCGTCCCGGATGCGGTCCGCGACGGCTTCCGCGATGGCGCGCACCTGCATGGCGACCAGGCCGGGTACGGAAAGGCCGAGCCGCACCCCGCGCAGGCCCAGCATGGGGTTGCGCTCGTGCAGACGCTCCACGGCAGCGAGCAGGTGGACATCACGGGGGTCGGGATCGGCCGATGCGGCGATACGGACGGCCAGTTGGGTGCGGTCCGGCAGGAACTCGTGCAGCGGCGGGTCAAGGAGCCTGATGGTGACGGGCAGTCCGTCCATGGCGGCGAGGATCCCGGTGAAGTCCGCGCGCTGCAGCGGCAGCAGGGCGGCGAGCGCCTGCTCGCGTGCCGTGCCGTCGACCGCCAGGATCATGGCCTCGACCAGGTGTTTGCGTTCACCGAGGAACATGTGCTCCGTGCGGCACAGGCCGATCCCCTGGGCGCCGAACCGGCGAGCGCAGGCCGCGTCTTCGGGGGTGTCCGCGTTGGCCCGCACTTCGAGTCGGCGTACCGCGTCGGCATGCGACAGCGCCCGGTCCACGGCCACGCTCAAGAGGTCCGACTGCTCGCCGCTCTCCAGGGACTGCCGTACGGCGGAGTCGGTGAGCGAAAGCGCGCCGAGGTGGACGGTGCCGCTGGTGCCGTCGACGGAGATGACGTCACCCTCGCGGACCACCACCCCCTCCGGCGTGGTGAACTGGCGCGCGGTGGGGTCGACGGTGAGGGGTTCGGCGCCGCATACGCACACCTTGCCCATACCGCGGGCGACGACTGCGGCATGGCTGGTCTTGCCGCCGCGGCTGGTGAGCACCGCTTCGGCGGCGATCATGCCGGGCAGATCGTCCGGGGTGGTCTCGCGGCGTACGAGCACGGTCCGCTCACCGGCGGCCGCCCCGCGCACGGCTTCGGCGGAGTCGGAGACGGCCCCGCCCCCGGGGGGGCCGGGCGCGGCGGCGGGGGCCCGGGGCGCCGGGACGTCCGAGGGGCGGGTGGCGAAGCGGGGGAACATGAGCCGGGCCAGCTGATCGCCGTCGACCCGGGAGAGAGCCGCCCTGCGTCCGATGACACCTTCCTCGAGGAGGTCGTAGGCGATACGGAAAGCAGCCTCGGCGGTGCGCTTGCCGACACGGGTCTGCAGAATCCACAGCCGACCGCGCTCGATGGTGAACTCCACGTCGCACAGGTCCTGGTAGTGCGCTTCCAGCGTGCGCAGGTGCTCGGTGAGCGCGAGGTAGGAACGCGGGTCGAGACGCTCGAGCTCCTGCAAGGGCACAGCATTCCTTACGCCCGCGACCACGTCCTCCCCCTGGGCGTACGGCAGGTAGTCGCCGTAGACGCCGCGGGCGCCGGTGGTCGGGTCGCGGGTGAACGCCACCCCGGTGCCGGAGTCCGGGCTGAGGTTACCGAAGACCATGGCCTGAATGTTCACGGCGGTGCCCAGGTCGTCGGATATGTGCTCACGCCGGCGGTAGACGTGGGCGCGTTCGCCGTTCCACGAGGAGAAGACCGCGCGCAGAGCGCGGTGCAACTGCTCCACCGGGTCCTGCGGGAACTCCTCGCCGGTGGTGCGGTGGATGATCTCCTTGAACTCCTCGGTGAGCAGGGCGAGATCCTGCGCGTCCAGGTCGCGGTCATCGGTCGCGCCGCGCAGGGTCCTGCGCTCGGCGAGCGCGCGCTCGAACAGTTCGGTGTCCACACCGAGCACCGTGTGCCCGAACATCTGGACAAGGCGCCGGTAGGAGTCCCAGGCGAAGCGCTCCTGTCCGGAGATCTTCGCAAGTCCCTGGACGGAGGCGTCGCTCAGGCCGATGTCGAGAACCGTCTCCATCATTCCGGGCATGGAGTAGCGACTCCCGGAGCGGACCGAGACGAGGAGCGGGTCGGCCGAGTCGCCGAGCGTGCGGCCTGCCGCGCGTTCCAAAGCGGCCAGCGCACGGGCCACCTCGAAACCCAGCTCGTCGGGTTCCGTACCGGTCTCCAGAAACACCCGGCAGGCCTTGGTGGTCACGGTGAAGCCGGGTGGCACGGGCAGGCCGAGTCGGGTCATCTCGGCGAGGTTCGCACCCTTGCCACCGAGGAGGTCGGCCATCTCACGTCGGCCCTCGGCGAATCCGTACACGTACTGGGTCATCGCAATGCCCCTCCTGGAGTTTCCGGCTGTGGCGTCACGTTGGTCACGGCACGCGGCAATTCGCGGGCCGCTTCCACCCTCGTGCCGCTGCGCGCCGTTGGCAGGGGGCCGGACGGCCCCATCGGGGTCCGCGCGGCCCCTGTCCGCCCGGCGGCCGGGTGCCGACGATGGAACCGGGAGACAACGGCCCCTGGATCCGAGTGGAAAGAGGTGGTCCCGATGCGCCGTTCGGTCATCGCAGGAGTGGACGGCTCTGCCCGCGGCAACGCGGCAGCCGACTGGGCGGCCAGGGAGGCACTGCGACGAGGAGTGGTGCTGCGGGTCGTGTATACGGCTTCACAGGCCGAGGACAGGGCGGAGGACTTCTGGCCCTACCGTCACGTGCCGATGCCCGAGCGCTCCGTCACAGAACTGACAGCCCGGCACCCGGAATTGGAGATCGAAAGCGTACGCCTGTCCGGCCCCGGGGCCCCCTCACTGCCGGAGTTCGCCGGCACCGCCGAACTGCTCGTGGTCGGCACCCGCGGCTCCGGCGGATTCGCCGGTCTCGCCCTCGGGTCCACAGCCCTGGCCGTCGCACAACAAGCGTCCACGCCCGTGGTCCTGGTCCCGAGCGGCCTCGCCTGCGGGCAGCAGAGGCCTCGTCCCGACAAGGTCAGCCTCGGTGTCGACGCCCGTGAACCGGATGACGCGGCCTGCGACTTCGCCTTCGACGCGGCGCAGCAGCGCGGCGTCCGGCTGCACGCGATCCATGCCTGGGCCCTGCCGTCGGCCGCCGCTCCCTGGATGCCGTACCCGCCGCCGTCGAGGGACCGGGCCGAATGGGAGAACCACGAGGTGCAACTGCTCGCCGACGCGCTGCGGCCCTGGCGGGACAAGTACCCCGCGGTGCCCGTCCTGCCGGATGTCGTCCTGCACACGCCGGCACAGGCGCTGGTGAGCGCCTCCCGCTGGGCGGAGCTGATCGTGGTGGGCCGCCGCGGCAACACCCTCGGCCCCGCAGTGGACGCGCTGGTGCGGCACACCAAGTGCCCGGTGGCCGTGGTGCCTTCCGATGCCGCTCGGGGCGGTCACGCACTCTGGTCCGACACCGCACAGGCAAGCTGGTCTTGATGCGGAGGTTGGCCGGCACTGCCTGCGGCCGAAGGGACCATCGGCCCCAATAGTTACCCGTCCGTCCCATCCCCGCAGAGCTCCCGCCGGAGCAGCATCACATCAGACCATCAATACCCGGTGGAGGTATCCCGAGCAGCTGACTTCCCCGCCAAGAAGGGCTCTCCATGAACAACAAGAGAAATTACGGCCTGTACGCGGTTGCTACGGCCATCGCGGTGGTCGGTGCGCTCTGGCTCGGCCTGCCCCTGAGCACCCTTGCCTTGCTTGCTCTCGTGATGGTCTGCCCGCTGATGATGCTCTTCATGATGCGGGGCACGCACGGCAGCGACGGCATGCAAGGCGGCCATGAACACCATGGGACATCACCCAAGGACCGGGAGCCGCACGACCACAAGCACAGCCTCTGAACGGGACCGGCAGAGGTGGGCCGCGAGTTCCACACCACCGAGCGCGCACCGAGGGCCGAACGGTCCCGGATCAGGGCCGGAGGGTCTCCCGGTGCACCCCGCACGGACCGGGCCGCAATCGGCGAGTTCACGGCAGGCTCGCATCGAGGCAACCGCCGCATTCGTACAAGGAGGCAGCCACCATGACCGCTCTCGTACTGGTCGCCGTAGCGGTGCTCGGCGCCGTTCTCATCTTCGGAGCGACGACGGCCGTCGTGGGCTGGGCGCTGCTGCTCGCCGGAGTCTTCGGCCTCATGGCGTCCATCGACCGTCCGCGCCACCACCACTGAGACGCTCTTGGGCCGATCCGCCGAGGAAGGAGTGCGCCATGAACAGCGCAACCTCCGAACTCTCCCAGCCCCCGGTCGAGTCCGGGCATCCTGCCCGGCTCACCGCCACCCTCGACCACCCGCTGTCCCGGTGGCTGTGGCTGGTGAAGTGGCTGCTCGCGCTGCCGCACGTCGTCGTCCTGGCGTTCCTGTGGGTGGCGTTCGTCGCGCTGAGCGTGGTGGCGCTCTTCGCCGTGCTCCTCACCGGGCGCTATCCGCGTGTCCTGTTCGACTTCAACGTCGGTGTTCTGCGCTGGAGTTGGCGGGTCTCCTATTACGCCTACGGAGCCCTCGCCACCGATCGCTATCCACCGTTCACCCTGGCTGACGTACCGGACTATCCGGCTCACTGGGAGCTGGGGTATCCCGAGCGCCTTTCGCGCGGAAACGTCCTGGTGAAGTGGTGGCTGCTCGCCGTCCCGCACTATCTGGTGCTCGGCTTCCTGCTCGGCGGCGTCCGCGTCCCCTGGGTCGCGGGCGGGCTCATCGGCCTGCTCGCCCTGTTCGCCGGAATCTCGCTCGCGTTCACCGGGCGCTATCCACAGGGGCTGTTCGATCTGGTGACGGGCTTGAACCGGTGGGTCCTTCGGGTGGCCGCCTACGCCGCGCTGCTCACGGACGTCTATCCGCCGTTCCGGCTCGAACAGGGCGGATCCGAAACCGGCCGAGCCGACCCGGAGAAGGAGTTCACGTCATGATCACGGCCATCTTCGCGGCCTTCCTCATCGCTCACGGTCTGATCCACCTGCCGGTGTGGGCGGCATCTGGGCCCGCACAGGACGGCAACAGGCCCCCGTTCGACGCGCGGCACTCCTGGGCACTCGCCGTCGCGGGGCTCCCGCAAGCGCGGGCAGGACGGGTCTCCATCGGTCTGGCCTCGGCCGCCGCGATGCTGTACGTCATCGCAGGGGCGGCCGTGGCGTCCGGCGGCACCGCCTGGGCAACCGCGGCGGTCATCGCCGCCGTGGTGGGGCTGGCCCTCAAGGTCCTCTGGTTCCACCCCTGGTTGTCCCTGGGCGTGCTTCTCGACGTCGGCGTACTGATCTCGGTGTACACCTACTGGCCCGCCTCTCTCTACTGAGGCCCCTGGCTCTGCACCGAGGCACCCCGGCGCCGGAGGACACCGCCCCGCCGAACGGCCCCGTGCTGCGTGCCGTCCAGCCACCCAGTGGGCACCACGCGGCACTTGGCCTGCCCCGCCCCACGGCGTTTGCTTGAGGTGTCCCAGGAGGATGCCATGAGCACCGAGGCCCGCATCACACCCGAACGCTTCCACCGACTGCACCGAACGGCCTTCGCCACTCTGTTGTTACTGCCGCTCGCCCTTACAGGCTGCGCCGGCGGCGAGTCCGCGAACTCGTCGCCAGGAACTCCCGGTTCGGACACGGCCGCCGCAGGCGGCGCCACCGGAGGCACCGCTCCCGGTACGAGCGCATCCCCGGGGGCGGCAACCCCCGGCAACAGCGCTGCTCCCTCGGCACCGCCCTCGTCCGCGCCACCGTCCGCATCGCCGCAGGCCCCGGGCCGGCGCCTGGTCCGTACGGCCGTGTACTTCCTCCACGGCGAGCGGGTGTCGCCCGTGCCGCGCACGGTGCGGGCCCCCGCGACCGCCGCCGAAGCCCTGCGGGCCCTCCTGGCCGGGCCCAGCCGGACGGAACGTGCGCAAGGACGTACGACGGCCATACCCTCCGGCACGGTGCTGCGCTCCGTCGCGGTCGAGGACCGCGTCGCCACCGTGGATCTCTCCAGCCGGTACGACGACGGGGGCGGCAGCCTGTCCATGCGCGCCCGGGTCGCCCAGGTCGTCTTCACCGCCACCCGCTCCCCTGCCGTCCACAAAGTCCGCTTCGAGCTCGACGGCAAGCCGGTGACGACGCTCGGCGGTGAGGGGATCGTCCTCAACCGCCCCGTCTCGCGCGCCGACTTCGAAGATCTGACGCCAGAGATCCTGGTCGAGTCGCCCATGGTCGGTGACACCGTGCGAAGCCCGGTCCGGGTGTGGGGCAGTGCCAACACGTTCGAGGCCACGTTCCGGCTGAAGGTCACGGATGCCGCGGGGCGCAGGGCCGCAGAGGTGCTCGTCACCGCGTCCTCGGGCAGCGGTGCGCGCGGAACGTTCGACGTGACCGTCCCGTTCAAGGCCACGCGCTCGGGTCCTGGCGTCCTGACCGCGTACTACTACTCGCCCCGGAACGGCCGGGCGGTAGTCGTCGACACCGTGCCGCTGACCGTGCAGAAGTGAGACCGGTTCGCGACACGCATCCCCGGCGCACGGCGGTCGCGCCGGGGATGGTCCATGAGAACGGAGCGTCAATTCTGCCGGCCCAGCAGGAAGTTCGTGACGTCGGCGAGCGTCGTCAGCGCGGGATAGTCATCCTCGTCGATCCGCACTCCGGTGCGCTCCGAGAGGAGTTCCACCAGGCCGACGAAGTCCAGCGAGTCGAGTTCCAGAGCGTCACGGAACTTGTCGTCCGGCCCGACATCGGTGAAGTCGGCGTCCGGCACGATCTCGGTGATGGAGTCCTTGATCAGGACCATGGTTTCGGTGCGGTTCATGACAACTCCTCGGGGTTCTGCAGCAGTCGGTCGACGGCGGTCAGGAAGCGGGCTCCGATCGCGCCGTCGGTGGCTCGATGGTCCGCACAGAGGGTGGCCGTGACGACAGGTCGCACGCCGAGCAAACCGTTCACGGCCCACGGGCGTTCGACGACAGCGCCGAAGCCGACCAGCGCCACTTGCGGCGAATGGATCACGCCGTAGACGGACTCGGTTCCCTGGTCGCCCAAGTTGGTCACGGTGAGGGTCGCCCCCGAAACCTCCGATGCCCTGAGCCGCCCCTTGCGGGCGCGCTGCACCAAGTCCTTGAGGCTGTCCATGAGTTCCCCGGGCGGGAGGGTGTCGGCGTTCTTGATCACAGGAGTGAGAAGACCGCCGCCCCGCAGCGATACGGCCACTGCGAGGTGCACTCCTTCGCCGGGTGCGAAGGAGTCGTTCTGCCAGTACCCGTTGAGTTCCGGGACGCGACGGGTCGCGAGGGCCGTGGCCTTGAGCAGCAGGGCCGCAGGGACGAGACGCCGGCTCGGGGAGAGAGCGCGGTTGCGGGTGTGCAGCCACTGCGTGGCCGCGGCCAGGTCGATGGTGGTGGCGAGGTAGTAGTGCGGAATCTCGCGCTTGGAGCGGGCCATGAGGTCGGCGATGGCACGACGCATGGCTGCGGATCGGCGGTCGGCGGACGTTTCGGGGGACGGCTCTCGGGTCCTGGCCGGGCCTGGGTCGCGAACCCGGTCCGGCGCCGGTTCCTGTACGACGGACACGGGCACCGGAGCTGCGGCCCGTGCCGCATGCGCGGCTTTGACGTCGTCGGCACGAACCGCTCCGTTCTCCCCACTGCCCCGCAACCCGGCGAGATCCAGGTCCAGTTCATCAGCCAAGCGCCGGGCGTACGGAGTGGCCCGCACCCTGACGGCTCTGTCTTGGGGCGGCTGCTCGACCGGCCGGGCGTGCTCGATGTCGGCCCGGGTGACACGGCCGCCACGCCCTGTGCCGTGGACCGCCGCAAGGTCGATGCCCCGCTCGGTGGCGAGGTGCCGGACGAGCGGCCCAGCCTCGATGCGCAGCGGGCCTGCGCCCTCGGCGGCGGTGTACGGCGCGGCCCTGGTTTCGGACGGTCCGGGCACGATCTGCGGTTCGGCAGCGCTCTGCAACGCGGATACCGAGGCGTTGTGGAGCGACTCGATCTCGGGCATCACCTCAGCCGGAACCTGCGGCGGGACAGGATCCGGTGCAGCCGTCTTCACGACCGCCGCGTCACCCGCCCCGATGATCGCGAGGGGCGCACCGACCGGCAACACCGCGCCGGGTTCTGCCAACAACTCGACCACCGTGCCGGATTCGAAGCACTCGATCTCGATATCGGACTTGGCCGTCTCGATGACGGCGACCACCTGGCCCTTGGCCACCGTGTCGCCGGGCGCCACCAGCCACTCGGTGAGCGTTCCCTCGTCCATGTCGGCGCCGAGGGAGGGCATCGTGAACTCACCCATGGCGGCCCACCGCCTCCCGAGCCGCCGCCGCGATCCCGGCCGCCTGCGGCAGAGCCGCTTCCTCGAGTTGACGGGCGTACGGGATGGGCACTTCGGCACTGCACACCCGCCCCACGGCCGCGTCGAGTTCGAAGAAGGCCTGCTCGGTGATGCGGGCCGAGATCTCGGCGGCCAGGCTGCCGGTGCGCCAGGCTTCATCGATGACAACAGCCCGGTGGGTGCGGGCCACGGAGCTCATGACGGTGGCGTCGTCCAGGGGCCGCAGCGAGCGCAGATCGATCACCTCGGCGCCGATGCCGTCCTGTTCGGCGAGCAGATCGGCGGCGGCGAGGGTCTTGGGCAGGCTGCCTCCGTACGTGATGAGGGTGACGTCGTCCCCCGAACGCCGGATCGCCGCGGTGGTCAGGTCCGCGGGAGCGCGAGGGGAGGCAAGGTCGCCCGAGAGGTTGTACAGCGAACCGTGCTCGAAGATCACCACGGGGTCGGGATCCGCAAGGGCCGCGGCGAGCATCCCGCGAGCGTCCTCAAGGGTTGCCGGTGCCAGGACACGAATGCCCGGGATGTGCGCGTACCAGCCCTCCAGGCTGTGCGAGTGCTGGGCGGCGAGCTGCCGGCCCGCACCTGTCGTCATTCGGATCACGACGGGCACGGAGAGCTGTCCGCCGGTCATGTGGCGCAGCGTGGCGGCGTTGTTGAGGATCTGGTCAAGGGCGAGCAGGCTGAAGTTGACCGTCATGATCTCGACGATCGGGCGAAGGCCGGCGATCGCCGCCCCGATGCCCATGCCGGTGAACGCGGACTCGGACAGCGGGGTGTCGCGTATCCGCTCGGGCCCGAACTCCTCGAGCAGACCGAGACTCACGCCGAAGGCGCCGCCGTACTTGCCGACGTCCTCGCCCATCAGGAAGACCCGTTCGTCGGCCGACAGGGCCTCGCGCATCGCCTCGCGCATCGCCTCGCGGTAGGTGGTCTTCTGCGTGGAACCCGCCTTGGACTCGGTCCTCGGCTTCGTCTTCGTGGGGCTCATGACCGTGCCTCCGCCGGGTCGGTGTGCACATGACGGAGCAGCTGATCCACGGGTTCTGCGGGCGCGGCCTCGGCAGCCGTCTCCGCGTCGGCGACCTCGGCTTTCGCCTCGCGGTCGAGTTTCTCGAAGGCGGCATCGTCCAACTCTCCGTCCGCCCGCATCCGTTCGGTGAGCGCCTCAATCGGGTCGTGGGCACGCCACTGGTCGATCTCGGTCCTGTCTCGGTAGCGGTCCGGGTCGTACATGGAGTGGGCGCGGTAGCGGAACGTCTTCAGCTCCAGGAAGTGCGGGCCGTGGCCCGCACGGATGCCGTCCACGGCACGCCGGGCGGCCGACTCGACGGCCAGGACGTCCATGCCGTCCACGGCCCAGGCCGGCATCCCGTACGACGCCGCGCGCATCGCGAGATCGGTCTGGGCGTGCTCCACCGCGATCGGCGTCCCCATGGCGTACAGGTTGTTCTCGCACGCGAGAAGGAGCGGCAGGTCCCAGAGGGCGGCGAGGTTGGCGGTCTCGTGGAACTCGCCCTCGGCGAAGGCCCCGTCGCCGAAGTAGCAGCAGACCACTCCCGGTCCTCCGCGCATCTTCTCGGCGAGCGCGATCCCGGCGGCGAGCGGGATACCGCCGCCGACGATGGCATTGCCGCCGTAGAAGCGGCGGGCCACGTCGGAGAGGTGCATGGAGCCGCCGCGGCCACCGCTGCAGCCGGCGGACTTGCCGTACATCTCGGCCATCACCGCGGCGACGGGCACCCCTCGCGCCAGGGCGTGGCCGTGTTCCCGGTACGTCGAGACGACGGCGTCCTCGGGATCGAGCGCCGCCCCCACCCCGGTCGCGACGGCCTCCTCACCGATGTAGAGGTGGACGAACCCTCGGATCTTCGCGGAGCTGTAGAGCTCGACGCAGCGCTCCTCGAAGCGGCGGATAAGGAGCATGGTGGCGAGGAGGTCGCGGCGGTGCTTGGCGACGGCGTCCACACTCCCACGGGCCTGGGCAGCAGGCACGGCGAGACCTGCGGTGCTGTCGGCGAGCTGCTTCCTGCGGGCTGCGGTCATGGCGTCTTCTCCGGTTCCTGAGGCGTCTCCAGCGTGGAGATGTCCCCTTCGGGCAGGCCCAGTTCGCGGGCGCGCAGCAGGCGCCGCATGACCTTGCCACTGCGGGTGTGCGGCAGGTTCTGGTCGAACGCGAGCTCGCGGGGCGCCACAGCGGGCCCCAGGCGCCGGCGGGCGAAGGCCAGCAGCGTGCGGCGCACCTCGTCGCTCGGTTCGGTCCCGGGACTGAGGGAGACATAGGCCTTGACGATGGCGCCCGCGGTGTCGTCGGGGCGGCCGATCACTCCGGCCTCGGCGACCAGGGGGTGTTCGAGCAGGGCGCTCTCCACCTCGAAGGGGCTGATGAGATGGCCCGCAGATTTGATCACGTCGTCGGCACGGCCGACGAACCAGAAGTAGCCGTCGGCGTCGCGGCGCACCACATCACCAGTCAGGTACCAGCCGTCGGCGAAAGCGGCCTCGTAGCGGTCCTTGGCGTGCAGATAGCCGCGGAACATGGAGGGCCAGCCCGGCCGTAGGGCCAGCTCCCCCTCCTGGTCCGGCTCTTCGAGTACGCGCAAGGGGTCACGCTCGGCGCGCCCGTCTGCCCCGCGAGCCAGCACGGCCGCCTCGACTCCGGGCAGTGGGCGTCCCATGGAGCCGGGCTTCACCGGGCAGGCCGCGAAGTTTGCGATCATGATGCAGCCCGTCTCGGTCTGCCACCAGTTGTCGTGGATGGGCAGACCGAGTACGTCCTGCCCCCAGTCCACTGCCTCCGGGTTGAGAGGCTCCCCGACGGAAGCGATGAACCGCAGGGCCGAGAGGTCGTAGGAGCGCGGCAGGTCGTACGACCCCTCACGGGGCGTGGCGCGCATCAGCATGCGTACGGCGGTGGGGGCGGTGTACCAGACGGTGACCCGCTGCTCGGCGAGAATCCGGTACCACCGCCTCGTGTCGAAGTCGCCCTCGTCCACGACAACAGTCACGCCGTGGGTGAGCGGGGCGATGATCCCGTAGGACATGCCGGTGACCCAGCCGGGGTCGGCCGTGCACCAGTACACGTCGTCGGGGTGCAGATCGAGGGCGTAGGCGGCGGTGATGTGGTGGGCGACCACGGCATCGTGCACATGGACCGCCCCTTTGGGCACGTCGGTCGTACCACTCGTGAAGTGGAGCAACGCCATCTCACCGGGGTCGGTGTGCAGTGGCGTGAACTCCTCGGACGCGTCCGCCATCAGCTCGTCGAAGGACTCCGTACCCGGCAGCGCACCGCGCCCCTCTCCGACGATCAGTACGTGCTCCAGCTCGGGCAGGCGTTCACGGACGGGCGCGACCTTGCGCAGGTACAGCGCCTCTGTGGTGACCAGGACTCTGGCGTTGCCCAGGCCCATCCGTTGGGCGACCGGGTCAGGGCCGAAGGCGGAGAACAGCGGGCACAGCACGCTCGTGTTCTTGAGCGTGCCGAGCACGGCCGTGAACAGTTCCGGGCAGCGCCCGAGCAGCGTGAAGACCCGGTCACCGCGCCCCACCCCGAGGGTGCGCAGCACGTGCGCGAACCGGTTCGTCAGCAAGGCCAGTTCGTGGTACGACACCGACTCGACCGGGCCGTCGCGGCGCACGCAGCGCAATGCGGTGTGCCGGCCGCGCCCCTCGGCGACGTGCCGGTCGACGGCCTCGTACGCGATGTTGAGCCCTCCGCCGGGCAGGCCCGACATGTGTGCGCGCGCACGATTCCAGGTGAACTCCGCGCGTGCCAGGGAATAGTCGGTGAGCCGGGGAGTGACGCCCGGCCATGTCGGCTTGGTAATGACCTCTCGAGCCATGGCGTTGCCCTCCTCGCGCGGTATGCCGGTGCTCCCACCGTTCTGCGGAGAACAAGGCCCGCTAAGGGGCCGAAGGTCCCTTGCCGGGACCGACCGGGCCCGCGTCCTGCTCGCGCAGGGCCGCGATGGCGCGGCGGTAGGCGGTCTCGTCGATCTCGCCCCTGGCGAACCGCTGCGCAAGGGTCTCCAGCGGTGTCGGCAGCGCCGCGCTGTGCCCCGTCACCCCTGCGGGGTGCCCCGTCCATCGCAGGACGGCGACGACCACAGCGGCCACCAGAACGAGCAGCAACAGGCTGCTCAAGCCGGCCAGCAGCCAGCCCCAACCATTCATTGCATGGCCGTACGTTCCCGGCCCGTGCCCCCAAGTTGTCGACCACACGGTGCTCGCCTCCAATTCCCGGTTGTGCCCGGCGCACTCTGCGTCGTCATCTCCACCGAACACCCCACGATCCGGCTGAGCCCCGGGCCGCTCTTCCCTTGCAGGGAGCCGAACGGGCTCAATACGTCACCGTGTACCTCGAAGGGGCGCGTGGGCAGAGGCCGTGCGTCCTCGGCAACGGCCCGGGCGGCCCCTGTCACCACCCGGCCGGCGGCGACACGATGTCCTCGAAGACGAGCAGGAGACCCGTCTCGCGAGCGAGAGGGGAAGCGACATGAAGTGCTACGACTGCGCGCAGGCCGGCGAGGCCGTGGACGCGGTCGTCGTGTGCCGACACTGCGGCTGCGCGGTGTGCACCGGCCACGCCCACGTCACCATCGAGGAGACCCATCGCGTCGTCGGCACCGGAGTGTCCTACGGGCCGCACAAGGCGCGCCACGCCACATGCACCGTGTGCCACCGGGGCGAGATGTTCGTGCCCTCGGTGGCGGGGCGTCGGTCCGCCTGAACCACCGTCGTTGACAGGTAACTTCGGACGCTTCGGCAAGAGCCCGGTTCCCGGGTGGGAATCGTCCCCACCCGGGAACCGGGCCGGGGGCGCCCCCCCCCCCCCCCCGCCACCCCCCCCCCCCTTGCGTACGGTGACCCCGCAACGCTCCGAGGCGGCGCCTGGGACTCCGGGCTCGCCGTCAGGTTTGATGCCCGGCGTGTACCGTCCGGCGGTCGCGCCGCGTATCCCCGGCTCCGTCGTGCCGACTCGCACTCGGCGACGTTCCCTCGGGCCGTCCGTGCAGGTTCCTCCGCGGCCCGTGGCCGCGGCCGGCGCCACGTGCACCGCCACGGTTCTGGTGCGCCAGGTCGTAAAGCCACTCGGCCGCCGCGGTGGCCACGAACACGACCACCATCGCGACAGCGAGCGACGTGAAGAACATCTGCCAGAAATCCGCGTCCAGTGTTGTCCTCACGGCCCTCACCCGCTTCCTCGACTCGCCCGGTTCATCCTCTGCCTCCAGCCAACACCCGATGCACCGTCGGCGCCCCGGGCCACCCAGCTCCCTCCACGAGCCGAACGGGCAGTCGGTCAGGGCCTCTTGGGCCATCGACTCGCACGGAGTGACAGTCACCCGGCCCCCGAGTGGGGCCCAACGGCCCCTGCCTCGTGGCGGAGTTCCTCGCCCATGCTGAAGCCCTGCCCGAACCAGGCGGCGCACGCCGGCCGCCGAGGTGAGAGGAGGGACCCATGCACCCCCTGGCCCTGGACGCCGCCACACTGACGGCCCTGGTGTCCGCCGCCACGGCGGCACCCTCCATGCACAACACCCAGCCCTGGCGCTTCCGTCTCGACCCCGGCACGGTCACGGTGGAGATCCATGCCGCAGCGGAGCGGAGCCTGCCGTTCGAGGATCCGCAGGGGCGGGCGCTGCACGTCGCCGCGGGAGCCGCCGTGTTCAATCTGCGCCTCGCCGTCGCCCACTTCGGCTGGGATCCCGTGGTACGTCCCCTACCGGACCCCCGTCTCCCGAGCCTGCTGGCCACTGTGCGACTTGCGCCACGGGCGCGCGCTGAGCAGGCGATTCGCGGTGATCTGTACGACGCGATCTGGCACAGGCACAGCAGCCGGCTCCCGTTCGGCGACCGTCCGGTCGAGCCCGGTCTTCGGCTCGAACTCTCCGAAGCCGCCCATGCGGAGGGTGGGGTACTCGACTGGCCCGAGCCCCACGAGAGCGCGCGACTCCTGACCGTGACCGCCGAGGCCGAGCAACGCAACCGTCTCGATCCGGATCGCGGCACCGAGAGCCGTCGTTGGCTCGATCGCGAAGGAGACACGGGCATACCTCAGGCGGCACTGGGGCCGCAGGACGCCTTCGAACAACTGCCGCTCAGGGACTTCTCCGCGCGACGGCATGTGGAACAGCTCCCGTCCCGGGCGTTCGAGCGCTTTCCCACTCTCGCCACGCTGATGACCGAGCACGACCGTCGCACCGACTGGCTGCGGACGGGGCAGGCGTTGCAGCATGTGCTCCTGGTCGCCACCGCGCACAAGCTGCGCGCGTCACTGCTGCACCAGGCCATGGAATGGCAGGACCTGCGCAGCCGTCTGCGTACGCCACACGCACCCTCCGGCCATGTCCAGATGCTGATCCGCCTCGGCTACGGCCCCGAAGGAACGGCCACGCCCCGCCGTGCGCCGCAGGATTTCCTGGACACCGGTGATGCCGCCGGTACGGAGGGCGCGTGAGCACCGCCGGAAGGACCGGCGCATCCGATGACGTGTCGATGCCGGCACTGCGCGGCATCCGCGCCGTGGTCTTCGACACCGACGGCGTGATCACAGATTCGGCCCGGGTGCATGCGGCAGCGTGGAAGACCGCCTTCGACCTCTTCCTGCGCGAGCACCCGCCTCAGGATCCCGCCCAGCGGCGGCCGTTCGACGTGCGCGATGACTATCTGCGCCATGTCGACGGAAGGTCCCGGACCGACGGGGCCGCGGCGTTCCTGGCCTCTCGCGGAGTCGAACCCTCCCCGGAACTCGTCGATGCGGTCGCCGCGGACAAGGAGCGGCGCTATACCGAGCAGTTGCGCACACACGGAATCGACGCCTACCCGGGCACGGTTCGCCTGCTGCGCCCGCTGCAGCGTCTGGGTGTTCCGCTGGCGGCGGCCTCCGCCTCCCGCCATGCCCGTGAACTCCTCACCGGCGCCGGCGTGTTGCACATGTTCGACACTCTGGTCGACGGCAGTGAGGCGGCACGCCTCGCACTGCACGGCAAGCCTGCGCCCGACCTGTTCCTGGAGGCCGTCGGCCGGCTCGGCGTGCCGGCGGCGCAGGCGGCCGTCGTCGAGGACGCCCTTGCCGGAGTCGAAGCCGGCCGGCGCGGCGGCTTCCGCCTCGTCATCGGCGTGGACCGTTCCGCTGAACCGGGCACCCGGCAGGCGCTGTTGGACCACGGAGCCCACATCGTCGTACGCGACCTCGCCGAACTGCTCGAGGAAGGACCATCGGTGTGACGGACTGGACCTGGAGCTACGAGGGATTCGACCCGGCGCAGGAGAGGCTCAGGGAATCTCTGTGCACGCTCGGCAACGGCTACTTCGCCACGCGCGGAGCCGCCCCGGAGTGCGCAGCCGACGCTGTGCACTACCCGGGCACATACGCCGCGGGCTGTTACGACAGGCTCACGTCGCACATCGCCGGGCGCGAGGTGGAGAACGAGGACCTGGTGAATCTGCCGAACTGGCTGCCGCTGCGGTTCCGGGTACACGATCCGTCCGACGGCGCGGAGCCCGGCCCATGGCTCACCCCCGACTGCGAGGCCCTCACCGGCTACCGGCAGATCCTCCGGCTGAGCTCCGGCCTCCTCGAGCGCCGGTTGTGGTACGCCACACCTGCCGGGGGCACCCTGCACGTGCGGCAGCTGCGCCTCGTCCACATGGGAGACCCCCATCTGGCGGCCCTGCGCACCGAATTCAAGGTCGAGGGCGACACCTGCGTCGTCGACGTCGAGGCAGCGCTCGACGGGTCCGTCTCCAACTGTGGCGTGCCGCGCTACCGCGAGCTCAACGGCAACCACCTCACTCACGTCCACACCGGTGACTGCGCTCCGGACACCGTGTGGCTGCGCTGCCGCACCACCACCTCCGACATCCGGATCGGCATGGCCTCCCGCATCGAGGCGAACGCGCCGCTGCACGCCGCACACGGCGACCGGCGCGCCACTCAGCGCATGTCCTTCACACTGCACGCCGACGAGACCGTCACCGTCGACAAGACCGTCGCCCTGCACACCTCTCGCGATCCGGCCATCAGCGACCCTCTGCACGCGGCGATCGACCGCCTCGCCCGCGCGCCCGGATTCGATCACCTCCTCGAAGCGCACCTCACGGCCTGGGATCAGCTGTGGCGCAGGACCGACCTCGACGTACCGGGGCAGGCGGGGCGGATCCTGCGCCTGCACCTGTTCCATGTCCTGCAGACCCTGTCTCCGCACACCGCCGGGCTCGACGTGGGCGTTCCGGCACGCGGGCTGCACGGCGAGGCGTATCGCGGTCATGTCTTCTGGGACGAGCTCTTCGTGCTGCCGTATCTGAACCTGCATGTGCCCGAGGTGTCCCGCGCCCTGCTCACCTACCGCCACCGACGCCTGGAACGTGCCGTGTTCGCGGCCCGGGACATCGGGCGGGCCGGCGCCTGCTATCCATGGCAGAGCGGCAGCGACGGCCGCGAGGAGACACAGCAGTTGCATCTCAACCCGCACTCAGGACGCTGGCTGCCCGACCACTCGCACCTGCAGCACCACGTCGGGTCGGCGGTGGCGTACAACGTGTGGCAGTACTGCGAGGCCAGCGGCGACACGGAGTTCCTGCATACCAAGGGCGCGGAGATGCTGCTGCAGATCGCTCGGTTCTGGGCGGGCTCCGCGACGTACGACGAAGGGCTCGGCAGGCACCGGATCCGCGGCGTGGTCGGCCCCGACGAGTACCACGACGCCTATCCCGGCGCCGCCGAGCCAGGCCTGGACGACAACGCTTACACGAACGTGACGGCCGCATGGGTGCTGGCCCGCACGCTGGAAGTAGTACGCGGCTTACCGGAACCGCGTCGTCGGGAACTGTTCGAGCGGACCGGCCTCGACGGCGGTGAGCTCGAGCTGTGGGAGGACGTCTCGCGCACTCTGTACGTTCCGTTCCACTCCGGTGTCATCAGCCAGTTCGAGGGCTATGGGGAGCTCGAGGAGCTGGACTGGGCCGGCTACCGCAAGCGGTACGGCAACATCCGGCGACTGGACCGGATCCTGGAGGCCGAGGGCGACACGGTCAACCGCTACCAGGCGTCCAAACAGGCCGACGCCCTGATGCTCGGATACCTCTTCTCCCCCGTCGAACTGCGCGCTCTCTTCGAGCGGTTGGGCCACCGCCTCGACGACGAGACCTGGCGCCGCACCGTGGACTACTACCTGCGCCGCACCAGCCACGGCTCCACTCTCAGCGGCTTGGTCCACGGGCTCGTACTGGCCCGCGTGCGGCGCACGGATGCGTGGACGTTCTGCCAGGAGGCCCTGGAGGGAGACATCGCCGATCTGCAGGGCGGCACGACCGGCGAGGGTATCCACCTCGGCGCCATGGCCGGCACGCTCGATCTCGTCCAGCGCGGCCTCACCGGAATCGAGGCGCGCGGCAACGCGCTCCGGTTCGACCCCGTACCGCTGCCCGAACTCTCGTCATACGGCTTCCGTCTGCGCTATCGAGGCCACTGGGGTGTGGACGTGCGGCTGCGTCCGGGAGAGCTGGAAGTCACCGTCCCCGCCTCCGACCGGCTGCCGATCGACATCCAACTGCCTGACCGGAGCGTGTCCGTGAAGCCTGGAGAGTCCTGCCGGCTGCACCTGCCGTGACCACGCGCGAAGGCCGCCTGCGCGGCCGGTCTCCCCACCGGTCGCACAGGCGGTGTGCGGTGCGAGCGCTTCGACGCGCTCAGCCGGTCCGCACGGGAATCGTCCGGGTTCCCGCCTTGACCTCGGGAACCGGGATCTTGACGGTCAGTACGCCGTCCTTGTAGTCCGCGGTGGCGTCGTCGCCGCGTGCGCCGGCGGGCAGCCGCACGGAGCGGGCGAAGGTTCCGTAGCGGAATTCGGTGTGGTGCTTCGCGGTGGTTTCCGTGGCGCGCTCGGCCCGCAGCGTCAGCATGCCTTCGGTGATGGTGAGTTCGACGTCCTTGGACGGGTCGATCCCGGGCAGCTCGGCACGCAGCACATAGGTGTTGTCCGTCAGGGCTTCCTCGACGCGGATGCCGTGCAAGCCGGGGACTCCGTGCAGGCCCGGTACACCCGTCTCGATCCAGCCGAACAGATCGGGAAGTACCGGCGGCCAGCCTGGCAGCCTTTCGATCATGCCGCTCATCTCGCCCTCCCTCATATGCGGTTGTTCTTCCTTCTCTTCCAGGCTCTCGCCGGTCGTGGCTCCGGTCGGCCCCGGACAGAGAAGTCCCGGATGACCTCACGCCCGTGATGTCAGACGTGGGGTACGACGGCCACCGGACACCTCGCATGGTGAACAGCCGCGTGGGCGACCGGCCCGGTGTGCGGCCCGATGCCCGGATGCGCGCGCAGTCGGCGTCCGACGACGAGCAGCTCGGCGGACTCGGCCGCCTGAAGTACCAGACCGGCCCGCCTGCCGTGGCCGACGCTCGGGACCACAATCACCTCGGGGTACTTGTCGCGCCAGGGTCGCAGCACCGCGGCCAGGAAAGCGCTCCACTCGGCCTCCGTCTGCGGGGCTTTGCGGCGTGAGGTCCCGCTGGGATCCAGAGTCGTCCCCGACACCTCGTCCCAGGCATGTACCGCGCGCAGGCGGGCAGCCCGTGGCCGCGCCGCCTCGAAGGCGAACTCGATCACCTCGTCGCACGGAGCCGCGATGTCGAGCGCGACCACGACTTCGCGCGGAGCGGACTGCCCCTGTGCCGCACCGGCCGGTCCTTCAGCGGGCCCGTCCCCGGCATCCAGTTGGGGACGTACGAGCACCACCGGGCGCTCCGCATGGGCCACGGCTGCGAGAGCCACCGAGCCGGCGAGGAAGCCGGTCAGGCCGCTCAGCCCACGGGAACCGAGCACCAGGAACTCCGACGTGTCGGCCATCCTGACGAGCTCGGCCGAAGGGGCGCCCTCCAGTTCCACATCTGTCACCGGCAGATGGGGGCATACGGCATGCATCCGGTCTTCCGCCGCCCGTAGGATCGTCCGGCTTGTGTGTCGCCCGGCCGCGCTTGCGGCCTCGGACGATGGCACGTACCGGCTCGGTTGCCGTACGTGGACCAGCCTCAGTGGCACGTGCCGCAACTCGGCTTCGCGCGCGGCCCATTCGGCTGCGGCGAGACTCT
Organism: Streptomyces sp. N35; assembly: GCF_016464295.1. Classification (NCBI taxonomy): domain Bacteria; kingdom Bacillati; phylum Actinomycetota; class Actinomycetes; order Kitasatosporales; family Streptomycetaceae; genus Streptomyces; species Streptomyces sp. N35. The sequence continues at coordinate 48,904 of NZ_JAEIMH010000011.1, forward strand.
CGGTTGTTCCGTCCACCCCGACGATGATCGCTCGTTCCATGGTCAGCACCTCCTGAGGTCGCTGTCCGGACCAGCGTTCCGACAGGCGACCTCAGGCGACAGGGGCCGCGTGGTCCACATCCGGTCCGATTGGCCCGGGACGCTTCCCCTTGGGCGGAGCGTCAGGGCGAGTGCGGGACGACCGCCACGGGGCACGCGGAGTTCTGGAGCAGAGCTTGTATGCGCCTGCCCAGACTTGGTTCCGTGCGGCCGTAGTGACGTTTTGCACCGATGACCAAGAGGTCCGCCGTGGTCGAGCGAGTGCGCAGCACCGTGTCCACCCGGCCCTCCACGGCAGCACGGCGCACGACGACTTTCGGGTGGTCCGCCGCCGGCCCGCGCAGAGCGTCCTCGAGAAGCTGCACGGCGCGATCACGCTGGTGCACGGGCGGGTCCCCGACGATGAGCGGATGGACCCGCAGCTCGTGGGCGGGTGCGCGCCAGGCGCGTACTGCTTCCAGAACCGCGTTCCTCGCCTCTGCGGCACCGAACGCGAACTCGACGACAGGCCTGGCCACGGGAGCCTCGCCCAGACCGAGGACCACACGACGGTGCCGAGCGCTCAAGGCCGTTGCGTCACCGCGTACAACGATCAGCGGGCATGCCGCGCGGGCGGCCAGGGACAGGTTGATGCCGCGCCCCAGCCTGACAAAGGTGTCACGGCCCCGGCAGCCGGTGATCAGGGCGGCCGCGTGCCGTGCCTCGTCCAGGAGCGTCTCGACCGCGTCACCGCCGACTGCCTCGGTGGAGATCTTCGCCTCCGTCCCCGCGCCCTGCGCTCGTCGGGCTGCACGCTCCAGCATGCGTCGGGCCGCATCACGATCCGGCGGGTTCGCGCTCCCGAGCCCTGCGGCTCCCTTTCCGGGCCGCGCCCGGACATCGGCGTACACAATCCGCAGCGGCAGACCGCGAAGGCCGGCCTCCGACACGGCCCAGTCGACCGCACGCAGACTGGCGTCCGATCCGTCCACCCCTACCACGATGGGAAGTTCCATCGGCAAGTCTCCTTCGTCCGTACGGGACACCCATCGGCGTCAGGGACGTCAGACCGGCTCCGACGTGGTGAGCTCCTGACCGATCCCGTCGGCCCAGGCCTCGATCTGCGGCCAGTCCCTCAGATCGCCGTAGCGCAGCCCCATCAGGCGGAACACCAGCCGCCCGGTGAGCGGCAGATGGCCGGGCCGGATCACTCCGGACAGGAGGCGGTGATCACGGTGCGGAATGTGCTCGGGCAGGCCGGCGAGAATGACCGGCTCCTCCGCACGGGCGAGAGGCTTCCAGGGGCCGCGCAAGGCATCCGGCATCCCCACGCTGAACAGCCACACCGAGCAAAAGCGCAGGAGATCGGCGTGAGCGCGCAGGAAGTCGCCGGCCTGCGGCAGCCATGCCTGCCCGTGCACGGCGCTGCCGAGCACGAAGGCGTCATACGCATCGACGTCGTCGACCTCGCACAGCGGCCGGGCCTCAGCCTTCAGCCCTGCCGTACAAAGGCGCTCGGCGATGCATCCGGCGATGTCCCGGGTCGATCCGTGTGCGGTGGCGTATCCCACCAGAACATTCATGGCCCACCTCCGTGGGGTCCTCGATGCGGGTCTGCCACGGCCGCGTGGAGTCCGGCTGCCGGATCGCGATCAGTCATGGGCGATGACCGCGACCGGGCACCGGACGTGACGGACGGCCAGGTGCGTGATGCGTCCGGTGTGGGTGCCGAGGGCGCTTCGGCGAACCCGCCGGCCCACGACCAGCAGTCCGGCCTCACGAGCCGCGCTCAGCACGGCCTGCCCCGGGCGTGCGTGATCGGCACAGGCCGCGACCCTCACCGTGGGGTACTTCTCCCGCCAGGGTTCGAGCGCCGAGTCCAGCGCCCACACGGCCTCGCGCTGCGGCAGCTCCACTCGCCGGCGGCTTCCGTCACCGTGCCCGGGCGGAAGGTGCCAGGCGTACAGCGCGCGCAACAAGGCCCCCCTGGCCCGGGCCGCCTCGAAGGCGAACTCGAGCAGCGGGTCGGGCGTGCCCCCGAGGTCGAGGGCGACCAGCACCTCTCGGTACGGGGTGCCCCGCGAGGCGCTGCCCGCGGCATCCGGAACGTGCTCGTCCGCCTCTTCGGCGCCGGCACGCACCAGCACCACCGGCCGTCGCACCTGCGCCACGGACGCCAACGCGACGGAGCCGGCGAGCATGCCGCCGACGCCGCCGAGCCCTTGGTTGCCCAATGCCAGCAACTCGGCGGACATGGCTGCTTCCACCAGAGCGGGGACGGGCGGTTTCCGGAGCTGATCGGCACTGATGTACAACTGCGGATACCGCTCGCCCAACTGGTCCTGCGCGCCGCGCAGGATTCTCCGCGCCCAGTACTGCGGCACACTGAGCTCAGGAAGCGTCACGGGTTCGTCATCAGCGGGCAGGCCCTCCCAGGCGTGCACGAGCCGCAATGGCAACCCCCGGCGCAGCGCTTCCCTGGCCGCCCAGTCCGCCGCGGCCATGCTTTCCGGCGAGCCGTCGAGACCCACGGTGATCGGCCTGGTCATCGTCCCCACCCCCTTCTGCGCACAGCGTCCTGCGCGGAGCGGAAGATTCGCAGGGGCCAACCGGTCCGAATGCGGGACCGGTTGGGGGGGGATCTCGGTCACGCCGGGGCACTGAGGTCGAGCCACGGCAGGTCGCTCGCTTTCGCGTCCTGAGGCAGCTCCGGCACGGTGATGACCGGGCACATCGCGTTCCGCTCGCAAGCGCGGGTGACCGCCGCGGAGGGAGCCACGGTCGCGTCCTGGCGAGTTCTTCTCCCCAGGGCTAGCAGCAGGGCGTGGCGGGCGTGATGCAGCAGTACGGCAGCGGGCGGCCCCTGGTCGAGAACGGACACGACCACCGCTGCGGGGTCGAGTTGATGGAGCTGGGCGACCGTTTCCTCGAGCGTGCGCAGTGCCCAGTGGCGGTCCTGCTCCACAGTGGGCGCGTCGCCGGCCGGCGCGTACGGCGCCCGGTACAGCCCGCTGGGCAGCCAGGCATGGACCGCGACCACTGGGGCATCGAACAGCAGCGCCTTGGCGGCGGACCAGCGCAGTGCAGCCAAGGCCGCCGCCGACCCGTCGACGCCGACGATCAGCGCTCCGTGAGAGGGCACCTCCATCACATACCTCACCTCCTTCGGCCTGGTCTCACTTCAACTCGACGCTGACGGCGGGAGGTTCACGTAGCGAGTTGTGGACGGTGCAGTGACTCGCAACGGCGCGCAGTCCTTCCCTCCGGGTCGCGTCCAGCACCCCGGGCGTCTGCACCTGCATCCGTATCGCAGCGACCCTCGCGGGCCGGTCCTCGGCCATCTCGAAGTGGGCACGCACTCGCAGTTGGTCGTACGGAAGGTGATGGCGCTGCAGGAATCGGCCCGCGTAGTAGGCGACGCACGCGGCGAGTGAGGCGACGAACAGCTCCACCGGAGTGGGCCCGCCATCGGCCCCACCGCTCTCCGGGGGCTGGTCGACGGTGAGTTCGTGGCCGCGTACTCGTACGGCATAAGACTGGCCCGCGACGTAGGTGACGGCTATCGCTCCGACCTCTCCCGATGGTGCGAAGGCCGAGCGCGACGGCTGCACGGCGCGCGTGTCGTTCTTCTGGTTCATGGCCTCTCCTGTCCTGAACCTCAGGTTGTTCGTGACGTCCGGGGTCGATTCACTGGTCAGCCGTGGCCCGTTGCCCTCAGCCAAGTGAGGTCCGGACGCTCTACCGCGCGCAGTTCCGGCTGCGGTCGGTGCCTTCCATCGTGCTGGCGGAACACCGGGCGAGACCGGGCCCAAGGGGCCTTACCTGGGGACGACCGGCCTCTGGGCCGCGCCTTCGGGCGGGCGGACGCTGGCAAGGACCTGGATTCACTCGAGGATCGGGGGCGCCATGACCACCTGTAGCGCCGTGCCGCGCCGTGCGGTGGACCATCTGCTCCGCGCCGCGGTCGCCGCCCCGTCCCTGCACAACTCTCAGCCCTGGTTGTTCACCTGTGCGGCCGACGACGTCGTGCTGTCCGCGGATGTCACCCGGCTTCTCCCCGTCACCGATCCCACGGGGCGCGAGGCCCTGATCAGTTGCGGCGCCGCCCTGTTCAATCTGCGGGCCGCCATGCGGCATCTCGGATTCCGCCCGGTCGTACGCTCGCACCCCGAACCTCACCGGCACCCGCGGCTCGCCCAAGTGAGCTGGGGACCCTACGCGCCCTCCACGCCCGAGGAGGAACTACTGCACCGGGCCATCCGGATACGGCACACCCACCGCGGACCGTTCCAGCCGGACCAAGTGCCGCCGGAGCTCATCGCGGCACTGCAGGAGCAGGCACGGATCGAAGGAGCCGAGCTCATCACCCTGCCCGACGCCCGCGAACAGCGGGACCTCGCCGAACTGATCAGGGAGGCCGAGGCCGCCCAGCGCTGCAGCCCGCCTCATCTCGCCGAACTTTCCCACTGGAGGCGGCCGTTCGGCAGCGGCCGCGAGGACGGCATCCCCGCCGACTCATGTCCCTTCCACCCGGACTCGACACTCTTCGCAGGACGCGACTTCACCGGCCTGACCCGTGCACGTCCCACCGCCGGGCCCGGCATGTCCTGGCCGAGCCGTACCGGGCTCGTCGCTCTGCTCAGCACCCCGCGCGACACACCTCAGGACTGGCTGCGCGCCGGACAGGCGCTGCAACGTGTCCTGTTGTACGCCGCAAGCCGGCAGGTGATGGCCGGCTTCCACACCCAGCCGCTCGAAGTGCCCTACCTGCGCGCCGAAGTGCGCGCCTTGGTGCCCTCACGGCAGTTCCCGCAGATGATTCTGCGACTCGGCTACACCCGTTGGCGGCTCGCCACGTACCGGCGGCCGATCGCGCAGGTGCTGAGGTCCCGCCCCCAGGCCTACCCCTCGCATACGGCCACCCCCGACGGCCGGGTGCAGGAGGTTCGGTCCCGGAGCAAGGCCGAACGGCCCCTGCCCACCGGCCGCCACGGCGCATGAAGGTGGTCGGCATGAAGGAGCGCACACGGATCGCGGCCATCGGCGTCGGCAACGAGTTCCGGCGGGACGACGCGGTGGGCTGGGCAACGATCGCGCGGCTGCGGGAACGGGCCGAGTCCCGCCCTCTGCCGCCCGGCACCGTGCTCGCCACCTGCGACGGCGACCCGGTGCGGCTGATCAGCTTATGGGAGGGCACGGACCTCGCCGTGATCGTCGACGCCGCGCACACCCACCCCGGGTCTCCCGGCCGCGTGCACCGCATCGCCATGGAGGCGGACCTCCTGGAGCGGCCGTCGGCGACCAGTTCTCATGGGCTGGGTCTCGGAGAAGCCGTCGAACTCGCCCGGGTCCTGGGCCGGCTGCCCGGCAGGATCGTGGTGTACGCGATCGAGGGCGCCGATCATTCCCTGGGCACGGGCATGTCTCCCGCCGTCGAGGCCGCCGTCGAACCCGTGACGCGGTCCATCGAGGACGAGATCACCCGGCACCGCGACACCTCAGCGCGGGGATGAGCCCATGGACGACTCGCGCAGCCCTGCACTCCACCGCTTGTTGGTGTACGGCACAGTGCAAGGTGTCGGTTTCAGGCCCTTCACCCACCGGCTTGCCACCCGCCTCGGGCTCACCGGGTGGGTGGCCAACAGGAACGGACACGTCGAAGGCGAAGTGGCCGGACCACCCGACGCCGTGCGGGAGTTCGTGACGAGGCTGCGCTCCGACGCACCACCGCTGGCAACAGTGCGGACGGTGGAACTCTCCCCCGCCCTCACGGGAAGCACAGTGCGGTTCCGTGGCTTCACGGTCCGATCGAGCACATCCGAGGCGTCGGCCGACGCCCTGCCGCGCGAAGTGCCGCCGGACGCGGCGATCTGCGACGCCTGCCTGACCGAGCTGTTCGACCCCGGCGACCGCCGCCACCGCTACCCGTTCATCAACTGCACCGACTGCGGCCCGCGGGCCACGATCATCGAAGGGCTGCCTTACGACCGGGTGCGCACCACCATGCGCCGCTTCCCGCTGTGCGCGGACTGCGCCGCCGAGTACTCCGATCCGGGCGATCGTCGCTTCCATGCCGAACCGGTGGCCTGCCCCTCTTGCGGGCCACGTCTCGACTGGAACGGGCTGCGCGGAGAACGTGCCCTCAAGGCGGCCGTCGCGTGCGTCGACCGCGGCGGGATCGTGGCGCTGAAGGGACTCGGCGGCTACCAGCTCATCTGCGACGCGACCGTTCCGGACGCGATCCGCGCTCTGCGCGCACGCAAGCGCCGGCCGGCCAAGCCGTTCGCCGTGATGGTCCGGGATCTGACCATGCTCAGCCGGATCGCCACCCCGAACACGACCGAGTCCCGACTGCTCACCTCCCCCGCGCGTCCCGTGGTGCTGCTCAAGACCCTTAGGCGCATCAGGACTTCATGGTCTACGGGCCGGGTCGGCATCGCCCCGGGCGTGCATCCGGGCACCGACCGTATCGGTCTGTTCCTGCCGACCACGGGACTGCACCATCTCCTTCTGCAGGAACTCGGCCGCCCGCTCGTCGTCACCAGCGGCAACCTGGCCGACGAGCCGATCGCGAAGGACGATGACGAGGCCCGACGCTCCCTGGCAGGCGTGGCCGACGGATTCCTCGGCCACGACCGTCCCATCCTTACCCGCTACGACGATTCCGTGGTCCAGGCGGTGGGGCGTATACGCCTGACCGTACGCCGGGCACGCGGTCACGCCCCGGCGCCGCTGCCCCTGCCCGTCCCCGCCCCGGTCCCGCTCGTCGGCGCCGGCGCGCAGCTCAAGCACACCGTTACGCTCGCCCACGGTCGGTCGGCACATCTCGCGCCGCACACCGGGGACTTGGCGGACCCGGCGACGTATGACGCCTTCCTGGAGTCGTACGCCAGGCTACGCATCCTCACCGGCGTCGAACCTCAGGTGGTGGCGCACGACCTGCACCCTGGCTACCTCTCGACCCAGTGGGCCCTGACCCAGCCCTTGCGGCACATCCCGGTCCAGCACCACCACGCGCACCTGGCCGCCTGCGCCGCCGAACACGGTCTGCGAGGCTCGTTCCTGGGCGTCGCCTATGACGGGCTCGGCCTCGGGGACGACGGCACGCTGTGGGGCGGCGAGGTCATGGTGGCCGACCTGGCCGGGTACCGGCGTGTGGGCCGCTTCGCCACCGCGCCGCTGCCGGGTGGGGAGGCCGCCGTCCGGCACCCGTACCGGATGGCCCTCGGCCACCTCTTCGGCGCCGAGGTACTCGGCACCGCCCGCCCCTCGCCCGCGCTCATCGCAAAGTTCACCGGCCGGCTCGATCCGAGAACGGTCACCACGGTGAGCGCCATGGTGGCACGGAGCCTGAACTGCCCGCGCGCCTCCAGCGCGGGCCGCCTCTTCGACACTGTGGCCGCGTTGCTCGGCCTGTGCTCGACGGTGAGTTACGAGGGCGAGGCGGGCGTCGCCCTGGAGGCCGCCGCGGGCACCCAACATGCTGCGGCGCTCGCCCACCGGCCGGTCCGGGCGGGCGGGCTGGGGGTGTACGACACGACCGGCACCCTCCTCGCTCTGCTCGACCGGCTCTCCGCTCACGAGCCCGTGGCACAGCTCGCGGCCGCCTTCCACCTGACCGTGGCCGCCGCAACGGCCGAACTCGTCGCGAGGGCTGTCGAGAACGGCGCCCCGCGCACCGTGTGCCTGGCAGGGGGCTGCTTCGTGAACCGCCGCCTGCTCATCGAGACGCGGCGCCGACTGCGCGCCCAAGGGCTGCGGGTCCTCGTCGGAACAGAAGTACCGGTCGGGGATGGCGGCATCAGCTATGGCCAGAGCGCTGTGGCGGCGGCTCGTATCGCCAAGGAGAGGTGAGCGGCATGTGTCTCGGCATCCCCGGCAGAGTCCTGGAGATCCACGACGATGCAGGCCTGCGCATGGCCACCGTGGACTTCGGCGGCGTACGACGCGAAGCCTGCCTCAACTACACACCCGAGGCCGGCGTCGGCGCGTACGTGATCATCCATGTCGGGTTCGCCATCAGCGTCGTCGACGAGGGCGAAGCGACGCGCACCCTGGCCGTCCTGCGGGCCATGGCCGACGCGGTCGAGGGGGAGCTGGGCGAACCGCTGCCCTGAAGCCGCCAGGACAGGCGACAAGGGCCGGTCGGCCCCGTGCTCCACCCCGGACGGCCTCTGCTCCAACGGTCCCGAGCGCCGGATGCTGACAGCGTCCCCGCACGCCTCGTGCATCCACGACGAGAGAGCAAGGTCCGTCATGACCCAGAGCACACCACCGCGAGGCGCGCCGCGGTCCGGCGTCCACGCCCTTCTGTCGGACGGCACGACGGTCCGCATCCGTGCGGTAGTTCCCGAGGATCGCGCCGAAGTGCTGCGCCTGTACGAGGAGATGTCACTCGAGAACCTGAGGCTGCGGTTCTTCGGGGCGAGCCGGCACTCCGCGAGCCTGGCCGTGGACCGCATGTGCGGCCCGGATCAGCCCGGTGCCCGGCCGCGGCCCGGCTACCGTGCCCTGCTGGCCGAGCACGGCACTCGCGTCGTCGGTCTCGCCGAGTACGAACGCACCGATGAGCCGGGAACGGCCGAAATCGCGCTCGCCGTCGACGACCTCTGGCACCACCGCGGTGTGGGCACACTGCTCCTCGAGCACCTGGTCTCCACGGCTCGCGCCGACGGGATCACCGCGTTCGCGGCCGATGCCCTGTCCGAGAACCACGACATGCTCAAGGTATTCGCCGATCTCGGGCTGCACACCGCACGCCGCTTCGACGGCCCCGAGGTGCACTGCACCGTTCAACTGGCCGACACCGAGGACTACCTGGCGTCCGTCGAGCAACGCGGCCGGACCGCCGATGCGATGAGCCTGCGCCCCCTGCTCCAGCCGCGATCAGTGGTGGTCGTGGGGGCCGGACGCAAGCCCGGATCAGTGGGACGCGCGATTCTGCACAACCTGCGCACCACCCGCTTCACCGGCCGTCTGTACGCCGTGAACCCGCACGCCGACGCCATCATGGGAGTCCCCACCCACCCGGCAGTCGGCGCGCTGCCCGTGGTACCGGACCTGGCAGTCCTTGCCGTCCCCGCCGCGGAGATCCCCTCCGTCGCCGAGGAGTGCGGCAAATTCGGCGTGCGCGCTCTGCTCGTGGTCTCCTCCGGGCTCGACGCCCAGCAGGCCGAGGCGCTGCTCACCGCCTGCCGCACCCACGACATGCGCCTGGTCGGCCCCAATTGCCTGGGCCTCGCAAACACCGAGCCGGAACTGCGGCTGAACGCCACATTCGCCGCCGCCCACCCTCGGACCGGGACGGCCGGAGTTGCCGTCCAGTCCGGTGGCGTCGGCATCGCTCTGCTCGCCGGTCTCGACCGGCTCGACATCGGCGTCTCCAGCTTCGTCTCCCTCGGCGACAAGTACGACGTGAGCGGCAACGACCTGCTGCAGTGGTGGGAGGGCGACGGGCGCACCGAACTGGCGCTCCTCCACCTGGAGTCGTTCGGCAACCCGCGCGCCTTCTCGCGCACCGCCCGTCGTGTCACCCGACGGCTGCCGATCCTGACGGTGGACGCGGGCCGCACCGAGACCGGTCGACGTGCGGCCGCCTCACACACTGCCGCGGCAGCCACCTCGACGATGACCCGGCAGGCTCTGTTCACCCAGGCCGGCATCACCGCCACCCGCTCCGTACCGGAACTCCTGGCCACAGCAGCCCTGTTGACGAGTCAGCCCTTGCCCGCAGACAGCCGGATCGCGGTGCTCACCAACGCCGGCGGAGCCGGAGTCCTTGCAGCCGACGCCTGCGCGGAGGCCGGTCTGACTCTGCCGCAGCTCGGCCCCGAGCTGATCGAAGATCTGCTCGCCGTTCTACCCGCGGGCGCCAAAGCGACGAACCCGGTCGACACCACGGCTGCCGTGTCCGAGGAACAATTGGGCGCCTGCATCGACCGGTTGGCGGAGAGCCCGAGCGTGGACGCGGTCCTGGTGGCCTTGGTGCCCACCGCGGTCGCTTCGGCGACCGGCGACGACCTGCCCCGCGCCTTGGCCCGCCCGCGCTCATCGAGCCTGCCCGGGCAGGACGAAGCGCGCAACCTCGACCAGGAGCGGCCGATACGGCTGCTCCCCGCCGGCGACGCCTTCGTCCCGGCGTACGCGGATCCGCAGACGGCAGCCGGCGCTCTCGCCCACGCGGTGACGCGCTCCCGCTGGCTGGCCCGACCGGTGGGCACGGTCCCGGACCTGGAGGGCGTGGACACATCGCGAGCACATGCCCTCACCCGTTCCTACCTGGAGCACCATCCGGAGGGCGGCTGGCTCGACCCGCAGGACACCGCCGAGCTCCTCGACTGCTACGGCATCGAGCAGTTGCCGTGGGCATGGGCCCGGACCGAGGACGAGGCCGTGCTCGCCGCGGACCGCCTCAAGGGCCCGGACGGCCTGACCGTTCTCAAGGCCCACTGGCCCGGCCTGATGCACAAGACGCAAGAGGGTGCCATCCACCTCGATCTACGGGGAGACACCCAAGTGCGTGCTGCTTACCGGGACTTCGAGACACGCTTCGACGGGCTGCTGACCGGAGTCGTCGTCCAGCCCCTCGCAGCCCGCGGCATCGAACTGTTCGCCGGTGTGGTGCAGGACGAGATCTTCGGTCCGCTGGTCCTGTTCGGTCTCGGCGGCACCTCCACGGACGTCCTGGCCGATCACGCGGCCCGGCTGGCTCCGCTCACCGACCACGACGTACACGACCTGATCACCGCCCCGCGCTGCGCGCCCCTGCTCTTCGGGCAGGGCGGCGCCGGTCCTGTGGACCTGGAAGGCCTCGAGCAACTGCTTCTGCGCCTCTCCCGGATGGCGAGCGACCTGCCGCAACTCGCGGAAGCCGATCTCAATCCCGCCCTTGCGCTGCCCGGCCGGATCACCGCACTCGACGTACGGATCAGGCTCCTTCCACGCAAGGCACACGACCCCTACCTGCGTCGGCTCCGCTGAGCCGGCACCCCGAGGAGGCGCACGATCATGAAGCACAGCAAAGTCGGTTCGGTCATGACCGCCGAAGTCGTACGAGCCGGATACGGGACGCCGTTCAAGAAGGTCGCCGGCCTGCTCCACCAGCACCGCATCAGCGGACTGCCGGTGGTGGACACCGATGAGAAGGTCGTCGGCGTCATCTCGGAGACGGACCTGCTGGCCCGCCAGGCCGAGGCCGAGGACCCCTACGCACCGCCGCGCCGCTTCCATCTGCCGCGTGTGCGGGCCTCCGCGCGCAGGCGTCAGGCCAAGGCCAAGGCCCGTACCGCGGGCCAGTTGATGTCGCGGCCGGCGATCACTGTGCACGCCGACGCCACCATCGCCCAGGCCGCCCGCACCATGGCCGTGCACGGCGTCGAGCGGCTGCCGGTCGTGGACGACGAGGCCCGGCTCGTCGGCATCGTCACCCGCCGCGACCTGCTGCAGATCTTCCTCCGCCCCGATCAGGAGATTCACCGGGAGGTCGTCGAGGAGGTATTGGTCCGAGCCCTGTGGCTGTCCCCGCGCGCCCTGGATGTCTCCGTCCACGACGGTGTCGTGACCTTGGCCGGGCAGTTGGAGCGCCGTAGTGAGCTGCCGGTTGCCGTGCACATGACCCAGCAGGTCGACGGTGTCGTGGCAGTCGTCGACAAGCTCGACTTCCGCTTCGACGACTCCCGTCTGGAGCACGGCGACCAGGCGATGCACGGCGTCGCCGACAACTGGCTGCGCAAGCTGTGAGGAGCCCACGATGTCCGGATCCATTCTGGTCGCCTACGGATCGAAGTACGGGGCGACCGCTGAGATCGCCGAGACCGTCGGCGAGGTACTGCGCAAGCACGGCCACTCGGTGGAGGTACGGACGGCAGGTGACGTCAGGGACGTCAGGGACGTCAGCAGTTTTGACGCCGTCGTGCTCGGTGGCGCGCTGTACGCGGGCCGCTGGCACCGCGAGGCGCGGCGCTTCGCACGCCGCCACCGCAAAGCACTGGCCGTGCGGCCGTTGTGGCTGTTCAGCAGCGGTCCACTCGACACCTCGGCCACCGAGCGCGAGGTACCTGTCGCCCCCGGAGTCCAGCGGGTCATCCGCCTGCTCGACGCCCGCGAACATGTCACCTTCGGCGGCCGCCTCGACGAGAACGCCGACGGCCGCATGGCGCGCATGATCGTCAAGTCCGGCAAGGGCGGCGACTTCCGCGACTTCGGCGTGATCAGTGCATGGGCCGAGAAGATCGCCCGCGATCCGGTACTGGGCAGCCAGCCGTGAAAGGTCTACTGGGCTGGTGGCGCCGGCGGCAGAATCCGCTTTGCCGGGGCTCCGACCGGCTCGAGGCATGGGCGGCTCTGCTCCTGGCGGCCGTACTGCTCCTCGGAGTCCCGACGGTGGGCATCGCCGCCGGACTGGCCTCTTGGGACGACGGACGTGCCCGGGCCGAAGCCCGGGCACGCACCCTCCACCAAGTCACCGCCGAAACCCTGCACGACGCACCACCGGCCGTGCGCGGCAGCGACGTGAGCACATCGACCCACAGGATCCCGGTGCGCTGGACGGATCCCGACGGCACACGACATACGGACCGCGCCAAGGTACCGGCCGGCACGGAGCAGGGCACCTCGGTGTCCGTCTGGCTCGATCACAACGGCGAGGTCGCCCAAGCACCGCCGACCACCGATGCGGTCACGCTCGACGCCGTCTCCACAGGCACAGGGGCCGCGCTCGGAGCCGCTGTATCCGCCCTCGCCCTGTGGTGGGCACACCGTCGGGTCTCCCTGCGCCGCCGGCTGGCCGAATGGGAGCGCGCCTGGGAGCAGGTCGGCCCCGAGTGGGGCAGCCAGAAGAGCTGACCGGGCCGGATGACGGACCGAACGGCCCCTGCAACTCAGCCCGTTGGCGCGGGACGCTGAGCGCGACACGGACAGTCAGGAGGATCCCGACATGACCGGTACCCCCGCCGCCGCGATCATCGACCGCGCCGGACTGGACGCCTTGATCCGGACGCTGACGGAGCAAGGCCGCACCGTCATCGGCCCCACGGTCCGCGACGGCGCGGTCGTCCTCGCCGAACTGTCCGGCGGAGATGAACTCCCGTACGGCTGGGGCGCCGAACTCGAAGCCGGGCGCTATCGACTGGTGCCCCGCACCGACGGCGCGGCGTTCACGCACACGGCGGGACCGCACTCCTGGAAGGCGTACCTCCACCCGGAGCGCGAGAAGGTGTGGCAGGCGGACCGGACCTCGGACGGCGAGATTCGCTACGAGACGTCCCGCACCGAGCAGCCGTCGTACGCCTTCTTGGGTGTGCGCCCCTGCGATCTGCGGGCCATCGCCCTCCAGGACCGCGTGCTGACCGGCGGCCGGTTCCAGGACGCCCGCTACCACGAGCGGCGGGGGGGGGGGCGCGTGGTTGCCGCCGGGGGCGCCGAGCCGGCCGGCGCTGCTTGTTGCCCCCCGGGGGGGGCGCGCCCCCCCCCCACGCCGGATTCGATCTCGCGCTGACCGAGGTCGCCTCGGATGAGGGACACCGCTTCTTCGTGCGCGTCGGCACCGAGGAGGGCGCAAGGTTGCTCGCCTCCATCCCGCACGGTCCGGCCGATGCCGCCACGGAGAAGACGGCCCACGGCGCCGTAGAGGCGGCACGCGACCGGATGGGCCGGGCCATTCCACCGGTCGACCTGCGGGCACTGATGGGCGCAAGCGTCGACTCCACGCACTGGGACGACATCGCATCCCGCTGCCTGGGCTGCGCCAACTGCACCTTGGTGTGCCCCACGTGCTTCTGCACGACCACCGAGGAGGTCACCGACCTCACGGGGGACCACACCGAGCGGTGGCAACGCTGGGACTCCTGCTTCGACTGGGACTTCTCCTACGTGCACGGCGGCCCGGTGCGCTCCTCCACCAAGAGCCGTTACCGGCAGTGGCTCACCCACAAACTCTCCACCTGGCACGAACAGTTCGACAGCGGTGGCTGCGTCGGCTGCGGACGGTGCATCGCCTGGTGCCCGGCCGGCATCGACATCACCGAGGAAGTCGCCGCGTTCGCCACGCAGCAGACGGCACCCACCGCACATACCGATCAGGAGGCAGCGCGATGAACATCTCCCGTACCCCGACTCTGGCACAGGCGTTGTCCGCCGAGCACCGCGACCGGCTGATGCACATCGCGCGCGAGGTCAACATCCCGGCGGGAACGCGTCTCTTCAAGGAGGGCGGGCACGCCGACCGCTTCTGGGTCGTCCGGTCCGGCACCGTCGCCTTGGATGTCTACGTCCCCGGCCGCAAGGCCCCGGTGATCGAGCGGCTCGGCTTCGGCGAGCTGGTCGGCTGGTCCTGGCTGTTCCCGCCGTATGTGTGGCAGCTGGGTGCCGAGGCGGCATCTCCGGTGCGCGCCTACGAGTTCGACGCCCTCACGGTACGGCTGATGTGCGAGGACGACCCCGAGCTCGGCCGGATGGTGGCGCTCTGGGTCGGCAAGGTGCTCGCACACCGGTTGCAGTCCGCCCGGATCCGGCTGCTCGACCTGTACGCCCCGCACGGCAGCGGGAGCACTCTGTGAATGCCCCCGTCGAGGCGCCGGACGTTTGGATGTCGCCGAACGGCCACCTGCTTCCCGCGCCCTACCGCGTGGTCGACCGTAGGCGCGAAGCCCCCGGCACAGTCACTCTCGACCTTGAACCCGTACGCAAGGCACTGCCCCTCTTCGAGCCGGGCCAGTTCGCCATGGTGCACTCATTCGGCCGAGGTGAGATCCCCGTGTCGGTGAGCGACATCGGCACGTCCGGGCGCCTCTCCCACACCATCCGCAGTGTGGGAGCGGTCTCGGACGGTCTCTGCGAGGCCGAATCAGGTCAAGTCCTGGGCCTGCGTGGCCCGTTCGGGACCGGCTGGCAACTGCCGAAGGCGCGCGGCCACGACCTGGTGATCGTCGCCGGCGGTATCGGGCTCGCCCCGCTCAGCCCGCTGATCCGCGCCGCGGTGGCCGAACCGGAGACGTACGGACACGTCAGCGTACTGATCGGCACCCGGACTCCCGCCGACTTGATCGCCAAGCAGGAGATTCCGCGATGGCCCACCACGTACACCGGGGTCACCGTCGACCGCGGCGACGACGACTGGCACGGCGAGATGGGCCTGGTGACCCATCTCCTCGACCGGGCGTCCTTCGAGCCGGACCGTACGACGGCATTCGTGTGCGGCCCCGAGCCGATGATCCGCGCCACCGCCCGTGACCTCGTCGAACGCGGTGTACCCGCCGGGCGTGTGCGGGTCTCCTTGGAGCGGAACATGCGCTGCGCCACGGGCCATTGCGGACACTGCCAGCTGGGTGGGCTGCTGCTGTGCCGGGACGGCCCGGTCGTCCGCTGGGACCAGGCGGAACCCCTCTTGTCCGTCCGCGAGTTGTGAGGAGGAAGGACCATGACCGCTCCGACGCTCGCCGTGTTCAAGCTGGCATCCTGCGACGGCTGTCAGCTGACGCTCCTGGACTGTGAGGACGAGCTCCTGGGTCTCGCCGGGCAGGTGGAGATCGCGCACTTCCTGGAGGCGTCCAGTGCGGTGCGCCCCGGACCGTACGACCTGGCGCTCGTCGAGGGCTCGGTGACGACGACACGGGATGCCGAGCGCGTGCGGGAGATCCGGTCCGCGTCCAAGCACCTGGTGACCGTCGGAGCCTGCGCGACCGCGGGCGGCATCCAGGCCCTGCGCAACTTCGCCGACGTCGCGGAATACCGGCGCACGGTCTACGCCCGGCCCGACTACATCGAGACGCTCGCGACCTCCACCCCCGTATCGGCGCATGTGAGCGTCGACTTCGAGCTGCGCGGCTGCCCCATCGACAAGGGCCAGCTCCTCGAAGTCCTCACCGCGTTCCTGAGCGGCCGCAAGCCCGACATCCCCGACCAGAGTGTGTGCTTCGCCTGCAAGCGGCGCGGCCTGGTCTGCGTGACCGTGGCCCATGGCACGCCCTGCCTCGGTCCGGTCACCCATGCGGGCTGCGGGGCGCTCTGCCCCGCGTTCGGACGGGGCTGCTACGGCTGCTTCGGACCCCAACAGGACGCGGCCCTGCCGGTACTCGTGCCGCTATTGCGGCGTGACGGTCTCGACGAGCGGGCGACCACCCGCTTGCTGCGTACCTTCAACGCCGCCGCCTTCGACAAGGCCTACCCCGCCGGCTCCGAGGAGGGCGCGCCATGACCCATCAGGGTTCCCGCGTGCTGTACGTCGGCGCACTCTCCAGGGTCGAAGGCGAAGGCTCCCTGCACCTGCGCGTCCACGACGGCACCGTCACCGAAGCAACCCTCGACATCTACGAACCCCCGCGCTTCTTCGAGGCGTTCCTGCGGGGACGCGCCCACACCGAGCCGCCCGACATCACAGCGCGGGTCTGCGGCATCTGCCCCGTCGCCTATCAGCTGAGCGCCTGCGCCGCGATCGAGGACGCCTGCGGAGTCCATGTCGACCGCTCCATACGTGAGTTGCGCAGGCTCCTGTACTGCGGCGAGTGGATCGAGAGCCATGCGCTGCACATCCACCTGCTGCACGCCCCCGATTTCCTCGGGCGCTCCGGCGCCATCGACCTGGCCCGCACCCACCGCGCCGAAGTGGAACGCGGGCTGCGTCTGAAGCAGGCCGGGAACGCCCTGCTCGAACTCCTCGGCGGCCGGGCCATCCACCCCGTGAACGTACGTCTCGGCGGCTTCCATCGCGCCCCCACCCGCGCCGAACTGCGCCCGCTGGCCGAGCAGTTGCGCCGCGCACAAGACGACGCCTGGGCCACTGTGCTCTGGGCGGCGGGCTTCGACTTCCCCGAAGCGCACACAGACGCCGACTTTCTCGCGCTGGCCGCCCCGGGCCCGTACGCCATCGAGAGCGGCGCCCCGGCGGTGCTCACCTCGGCCGGCTCGCTCACCGGCTTTCCGGTGGACGACTTCACGCAGCGCGTCCGCGAGGAGCAGGTCCCGCACTCGACGGCGCTGCACTCTCGGCTCGACGGCCGTCGTCATCTCACCGGCCCCCTCGCCCGGTTCGCGATCAGCGGCCGGTGGCTTTCGCGCACGGCCGCACAGGCGGCCCGCGAGGCCGGACTCGGGGATCCGTACAAAGGCGCGGTGTGCCGCAATCCGTTCCGCTCCGTCCTGGTACGGGCCGTCGAGATGCTGTACGCGATCGACGAGGCGCTGCGCATCATCGACACCTACGAGCGGCCGTCACGCCCGTACATGCAGGTGCCGCCCGCCGCGGGTACCGGACACGGCGCGACCGAGGCACCCCGCGGCCTGCTCTACCACCGCTACAGCCTGGACGCCGAGGGCACGGTCACCGATGCCCTCCTGGTGCCGCCCACCGCGCAGAACCAGGGTGCCATCGAGGACGACCTGCGCCGCACCGCCCAGGCCGCCTTGCACCGGCGGGACATCGGCGACGCCGAGCTGACGGATCTGTGCGAGCGCGTGATCCGCAACCACGACCCCTGCATCTCCTGCTCGGCCCACTTCCTCGACCTCACCATCGTCCGTACCGGCGCACACGCCGACCGCACCTCCGGAGGCCACGATGCCTGATTCCCCGTACAAGGTCAGCGACGTGATGACGCACACCGTCGTCGCCATCGGCCGCGACGCCCCCTTCAAGGAGGTCGTCGAACTGATGCAGCAGTGGAAGGTCAGCTCCCTGCCCGTACTCGAAGGCGAGGGCCGCGTTGTCGGGGTGGTCTCCGAGGCGGATCTGCTGCCGAAGGAGGAGTTCCGCGACGACGACCCCACCAGGTACGAAGTGCTGCGCCGCCTGTCCGACCTCGCCAAGGCCGGAGCTGTCAGCGCCGGCGAGATGATGAGCACCCCCGCCGTCACGGTGCACCCTGACGCAACCGTCGCGGAAGCCGCCCGGATCATGGCGCAGCGGCGCATCAAGCACCTGCCGGTCGTGGACCGCTCCGACCTGCTGCAGGGGATCGTCAGCCGTAGTGATCTGCTGAAGGTGTTCCTGCGGCCGGACGAGGAGATCGCCGACGAGATCCGGCGTACGGTACTGGCCCCGATCTCCGTTGCCGCCGCACTGTCCTCGGACGTGACCGGCGGTGTCGTGACCTTGCGCGGGCCGCTGCGCGACACAGCGCTGGTCCCTGTCCTCGCACGGGCCGTCCGGGCGGTCGAGGGCGTCATCGACATCCGGATCGACATCAACTCCGCGCAGGAGTCCGGTACATCATCATGAAGGCGCCGTTATGAAGTACCTGGACGAATACCGCGACCCCGCCCTCGCCCGCCGGCTCCTCGACGAGCTCGAGCGGACCGCGACCCGGCCCTGGCGGATCATGGAGGTGTGCGGCGGCCAGACGCACACCCTGGTCCGCCAGGGCATCGACGAGCTGCTGCCCGCCGGCATCCGCATGATCCACGGCCCCGGCTGCCCGGTCTGCGTCACCCCGCTGGAAACGCTCGACCGTGCACTGTCCATCGCGGCCCAGCCGGGAGTGCTGTTCGCCAGCTTCGGCGACATGCTGCGCGTGCCGGGCAGCTCCGGCGATCTCCTGTCACTGCGGGCCCGCGGGGCGGATGTACGGGTGGTGTATGCGCCCACCGATGCCGTGCGCCTGGCAGTCGATCACCCCGACCGGCAGGTGGTGTTCCTCGCCGTCGGCTTCGAGACCACCGCGCCCGCCAACGCGATGGCCGTACTGCACGCAGCACGCCTCGGACTCGCCAATTTCTCGATGCTGGTCAGCCACGTCCTCGTACCGCCCGCGATGGTCACCCTGCTCGAGTCGCCCGACTGCGAGGTCGAGGCGTTCCTCGCTGCGGGCCACGTGTGCGCGGTGATGGGCTGGCAGGAGTACGAGCCGATCGCCGCCCGCTACCACGTGCCGGTCGTGGTCACCGGCTTCGAGCCGCTCGATCTCCTCGAAGGCATCCTCATGGCGGTTCGCCAACTGGAGGCGGACCGGGCCGACGTGGAGAACCAGTACGTGCGCGCCGTACGCCGTACGGGCAACACCGAGGCACAGGCAGTCCTGCGCCGTGTGTTCCGGGTGACCGACCGGGCGTGGCGAGGAATCGGAACGCTGGCGTCGAGCGGACTCGAACTCGCCGAGGAGTTCCGTGCGTTCGATGCCTCGCGGCGCTTCGGAGTCGCCGACGTGCATGCGGTGGAGGACCCCGACTGCATCGCGGGCTCGATCCTCACCGGCGCCCGACTGCCCACCGAATGCTCCGCGTACGGGGTCCGCTGTACGCCACGTACACCGCTGGGGGCACCCATGGTGTCGACGGAGGGGACGTGCGCCGCGTACTACTCAGCCGGCAGAAGCGCGGCGACAGCCAGCAGCGCGACCTCCACCCCACCCACGAGGAGGCCGACATGACCGACATGACACCTCGATGCCCGCTCCCCCACGACGAGGGAGAGCGCCTGCTGCTCGGCCACGGCGCAGGCGGGCGGCTCACGGGCGAACTGCTCGACCAGCTCGTGCTGCCCGCACTCGGCGGCGCCCCTGACGGCCCGCTCGAGGACGCGGCCCTGCTCCCGTCACTGCCCGAACTCGTCGTCTCCACCGACTCGTTCGTGGTCAGCCCTCGCTTCTTCCCCGGTGGGGACATCGGCTCTCTCGCCGTCCACGGGACGGTCAACGACCTGGCCATGCGGGGCGCCATGCCGCTGGCCCTGTCGCTCGCGGTGATCGCGGAAGAGGGACTGCCCTTGGAGGAGTTGCGCACCTTGCTGTCCTCGGCGGGCAAGGCCGCACTCGATGTTCCCGTACCGGTGGTCACCGGGGACACAAAGGTCGTCGACCGGGGTGCCGCGGACGGACTCTTCCTGACGACCACAGGCATCGGGCGCCGCATGACAGGCCTCACCCCTTCCGCCGCCCGCGCCCTTCCCGGTGATGCCGTCCTGCTCTCGGGCCCCATCGGTCTGCACGGAATGGCGGTCCTTTCCACGCGCGAGGACCTGGGCTTCGCGTCGGAGATCGTCTCGGACAGCCGGTGCCTGCACCACCTCGTCGCGGCTCTGTCACCCCTCGGGCCGGCCCTGCACACGCTGCGCGACCCCACTCGGGGCGGGCTCGCCGCCGCCCTCAACGAGATCGCTCGCGACGCCCGCGTGGCGATCGAGATCGAGGAGCGAACCCTGCCCGTACCCGAACCGGTCGCCGCGGCCTGCGACCTGCTCGGCCTCGACCCCCTGATCGTCGCCAACGAGGGTTGCCTGGTGGCCTTCGTCCCCGCCGACCGGACGGATGAGGCACTGTCCGCCCTGCGGAGCCTGCCGGAGGGAGCTGCGGCGCTGCGCATCGGGACCGTCCGCGAGGGCCCGGCCGCACGGGTATCGCTGCGCACCCTCGTGGGCGCGAAGCGCATCGTCGACATGCCCCTGGGGGAACAGCTCCCGCGCATCTGCTGACACCAACTGATCGGCTCGCCAAGCCATACGGGCCGTTCGGCCCCTTACCAACAGGCGTCACAAGCACCGACGATCGAGAGGCCACAGAGCAACACCGACGGGCTGCCGCTCCAGACCCTGCCAGGAGTCACCATGACCGCACCTACAGCACGGACGCCCATCAGGGTCCTCCTCCTCGACGACCATGAGGTCGTCCGCCGCGGCCTGAGCGACTTGCTCGGCGGCGAGGAGGACATCGAAGTCGTCGGCGAGGCCGCCACCGCGGAACAGGCCCTGGTCCGCGGTCCCGCGCTGCGCCCCGATGTGGCAGTCCTCGATGTCCGGCTGCCCGACGGGGACGGCATCACGGTCTGCCGCGAACTGCGCTCCCACATGCCCGACCTGGCATGCCTGATGCTCACCTCGTTCGACGACGAGGACGCCCTGCTCGACGCCATCATGGCGGGCGCGGCCGGCTACGTACTCAAGCAGATCAAGGGCTCCGACCTCATCAGCGCCGTACGCACGGTCGCCTCCGGACAGTCACTCCTCGACCCGGCGACCACGGCACGGCTGATGCGCAGCCTGCGCGGCCCCGACACCCCCGAGCCGGCCGAGGACGCCCGGCTGGCCGGTCTCACCGAGCGTGAACGCGCCATCCTGGCGCTGATCGGGCAAGGCATGACCAATCGACAGATCGGCAAGGAGCTCTATCTCTCCGAGAAGACGGTCAAAAATCAGATATCCCGGCTGCTTGCCAAACTGGGCGTGGAACGCCGCATCCAGGCAGCGGTTATTGCCGCACAAAAGTCACCAGAAGAGCATTTACCGGCCAAGTCTTGAGCCACCCGGCTTGTCCCCTCCTCGACGGCACTCCGCTGGGCGCCCCACCCCGACTACGTTGGGCTCGCATGCCTGGGCCATATTCGCTCTGGGGAGACGCTGATGGGTGAGGACCGCGCGCAGGAACCACAACAGCTGACACGCTTACGACTCGACGATCTGCTCGAAGAGCTGCAGGTCCGCATCGGCGCGGTGCGCGGCACCCGCGACCGACTGCACAGCCTGTTGGAGGCAGTGCTCTCGGTGGGCCGTGAGCTGGAGCTGGCACAGGTGCTGCGCCGGATCGTCGAGACCGCCGTGGCGCTGGTCGATGCCGAGTACGGGGCGCTCGGAGTGATCGGGCGGGGCCAGCTGCTCGACGAGTTCCTGCCGGTGGGGATCAGCGATGAACTCCGTGCAGAGATCGGCGACTTGCCGACGGGCCACGGCCTGCTCGGCGAACTGATCCGCAACCCGGAACCACTGCGCCTGGCCCAACTCTCCGAACACCCCGCATCGTCCGGGTTTCCACCGCACCATCCGCCGATGAACTCCTTCCTGGGGGTGCCGATTCGGGTCCGGGACAGAGTGTTCGGCAACCTGTACCTGACGGAGAAGCGCGGCGGGGGTCAGTTCGATGCCGAGGACCAGGCAGTCCTCTCGACTCTCGCGGTCGCAGCGGGGGTCGCCATCGAGAACGCGCGGCTCTATGCAGAGGCGCGGCTGCGGCAGCGCTGGCTGGGGGCCAGCGCCGGAGGCACCAGGCAGCTGTTGTGCGGGGCACCCGAGTCCCGCGTGCTGGAGCTGATGGTGGAACGAGCCCGTCAGTTGACCTCGGCCGAACTGGGCATCGTTCAACTCGTCCAGCCGACCGGCGACTTGAAACCCGTGCTGGCCCTGGGCCAAGACGCCAAGGTCCATGGGGGCGTGGTGCCGAGACAGGGAACGATCGCGGGTGCGGCGCTGGATACAGGAGCGCTCGTGACCACCACAGAAGTGGTCAAGGACCCGCGGGTGACCTTCCGGCCCGAGCGCTGGGCCGGGATAGGCCCGGTCGTGGCGGTGCCGATGAGTACGGGAGATGCCGTACGAGGTGTTCTGCTGCTGGGCCGCACGGTCGGGCGCCCGCCGTTCGGCCCGGTCGAAACAGCGCCGCTGACCGGTTTCGCCGGCCAGGCCGCGCTGGCGCTGGAGCTTGCCGACCGGCGGCGTGACGCCGAACAGGTCAGCCTCCTTGCCGACCGCGACCGCATCGCCCGTGACCTGCACGATCTGGCGATCCAGCGACTGTTCGCCACGGGGATGACACTGCAGAGC
Source organism: Streptomyces sp. N35 (assembly GCF_016464295.1). Lineage (NCBI taxonomy): Bacteria > Bacillati > Actinomycetota > Actinomycetes > Kitasatosporales > Streptomycetaceae > Streptomyces > Streptomyces sp. N35. The sequence goes on from NZ_JAEIMH010000011.1 coordinate 71,438, forward strand.
GCACAACGGTTCGTAGGGCATCCCGAAGCGGTCGAACGTGTGCAGCGTGCCGTCGACGACCTGGACACCACCATCAAGATCATCCGTTCGACCATCTTCGGCCTGCGCGAACACGAAGCTCCGGGCACTGCCCCCGGCCTGAGGGTTCGCGTGGTGCGGGCCGTTGAGGAGGCCACACCTGTCCTCGGGTTCACACCGGCGCTGCGGATGGAAGGACTGCTCGAGACGGACGTGCCGCGTACGGTGGCCGACGATGTGGTGGCCGTGGTGGTGGAGGCCCTGTCCAACATCACCCGGCACGCCCGCGCCTCACGGGCCGAGGTCTCTCTCGCCGTACGCAAGGGGCAGCTCGTACTGACGGTCGAGGACGACGGGGTGGGCACTCAGCCCGGCGCAGACCGGCGTAGCGGGCTCCGCAACCTCGCCGAGCGAGCGGAAAGACTCTCGGGCGAACTCCTCGTCGGCAGCGGGGCGGAGGGTGGCACCCGGTTGGAGTGGCGGGTGCCCCTGTCGGGAACGGACGCGCCATAGGCCCGCTCCCCCGTTGACCCGCCGCCCTCGGGACTCTGCACGGCGACGCTCGCCCGGGTCCGGCTTCCCTCTGCGAATAGGGCCGTTCGGCCCTCGGCCCGGACCCGCTCCGCCCCTGCCGGTCGCTCACCTGCGGTGCCAGCGTGCGTAGCGGAGCACGGCCACTTCCGGCAGTGCCCGAAGGGAGCTGAAGACAATGGAGCGCGCGCTGGTAGTGGGAGTGGACGGGTCGGACTCCAGTCTCCGTGCGTTGGACTGGGCCGTGGACGAGGCACTGCGGCGCGGCTGCGAGCTGCACATCGTGCATGGGTCGAGCTGGGAGTGGTACGAGGGGCACGAGCCGTCCTTCGCGATCAACCGCACGTCGGTTCGGACGTATGCGGACCACATCGCGGCCCAGGCGGTGGAGCGGGCCCAGAACCGCACGTCCGCAGTGAAGGTAGTGGGTCAGGTCCTGCCGGCCGATCCGGCAGCCGCGCTGATCCACGAGAGCCGCGAGGCCAGTGCGGTGATCGTCGGCAATCGGGGACGAAGCGAACTGACCGGACTCCTCCTCGGCTCGGTGAGCCTGGTGGTAGCCGCACAGGCAGAGTGCCCCGTGATCGTAGTACGGGGAGAAGAGCGGAACCTGACCGGCGGCTTCAGGCGCGTAGCGGTCGCAGTCGACACCGCCAAAGATGCTGCGCCCGCCCTGGAGTTCGCCTTCCGCGCCGCCCAGCGCCGTGACGCCGCGGTCCATGCTGTGCACGCCTGGCGCTGCCCGGCGCACGACCTGCCCGACTACCCGCGCGCAGAAGACGCCACAGACATGCATCGCGACCTGGCCGAGGCCGAATTGGCCCAGGCACTGCGGGGGCAGCTACGGGTGCACAGTGACCTCACAGTGCACCGCGAGGTCGTCGAGGGTCGGCCGCGCACCGCACTCCTCGATGCCGCGAAGAGTGCCGACCTGCTCGTGGTCGGTGCCCGCCGCCGCAAGGGGCACGTGGGCATGCAGCTCGGCCCGGTGAACCATGCCGTACTGCACCACGCGGCCTGCCCGGTCGCCGTCGTACCGCACAGCTGAACAGCGTCGCCGCGGGGGGGCGGGCCGGTCGGGGTGGCCGTCCACCTGCGGCGGCACCTCTCCCCGTTGGGGGCCTCGGGCGGGCGCCGCCCGGGGCGCCAGGGCACCCGACGGGCCCTCGGCCCAACTTTCCTTCGAAGTTGGGCCGTTCGGCCCCATGGGCGTGCCCCATCGGCATCCGGCGCCGCTCCCGCAAGCCGACCAGAGTGAGTGGTGTCAGAGACCGCCGGAACATCCCTGAAGGGATCACCATCATGGCCGTGCACGAGCACCCGCACCGTCGCCCGGGCTTCCACCTGCCCTCGCTGCGCAGGACCCGGACCGCCACCACATCCGAGTCCGCTGTGTCGGCCGACACCGACACGCACACCGCTCGGGCCTACGCCTTCGCGAGCCTGCGCCTGATCACCGGGTTCACCTTCCTGTGGGCGTTCCTCGACAAGACCTTCGGATTCGGTTACGCCACCCCGTCCGGCAAGGGCTGGATCGACGGTGGCTCGCCCACCCTGGGCTTCCTCAGCGGCGTATCCGCCGGACCGATGGAGTCCACCTTCCACGACTGGGCCGGCGCCGGCTGGGCGAACTGGCTGTTCATGCTCGGCCTGCTCGGCATCGGCATCGCGCTGATCGCCGGGGTGGCGCTGCGGTTCGCCGCACTGGCCGGGACCGTGATGATGACGCTGATGTGGATCGCCGAATGGCCGCCCGCCAAGCACCTGTCCGACGGCTCCCCGAGCATGTCCACCAACCCGCTCGTCGAGTACCACGTCATCTACGCCGTCGTCCTGATCGCCCTGGCCGCTGCTGCCGCCGGCAACACCTGGGGCCTCGGCAAGACATGGGCCAAGCTCCCGTTCGTCAGCCGTAACGGCTGGCTGCGCTGACCGCGGGAGGGGTGGCGGGACCCTGAAGGGCTCCGCCGCCCCATGCGTCCGCAGACATCCCGTGTGCCGGGACCGATCGGCCCCCGCGCCTCGCACCCGTCGAATCGAAGCTGGAATCGGGTCTCCCGATCCTGGAGGTGGAGTTCATGCCCCGCACCATCACCGTGGGCCTCGACGGCTCACCCGAGAGCCAGGCCGCAGCCGAATGGGCTGCGCGAGAGTCCGCACTTCGTCAACTGCCCTTGAAGGTGGTGCATGTCTGGCAGCCGGCGCCGGCTCCCATCGCGCAGGCCCCGCTGCTCGGCCGCGAGACGCAGCAGCACTGGAGCGAACGCATCCCACGCGAAGCAGCCGAAGGGCTGCGTCTGCGCCACCCCGGAATCGAGGTGACCACACAGCAGGTCTCGGGCCGTCCCGGCGAGATCCTGCTGGGGCTGCCGGCGCGGGACACCGAGCTCCTCGTTCTGGGCTCCCGTGGCCTGAGCGGAATCGGCGGCTACCTGGTCGGCTCCGTCGGTTCGGCTGTCGTGGCCCGCACCACGCTGCCCGTGGTCCTGGTCCGCGCAGGCGAACAGGCCACCGATGAACACGAGATGGACCCTGCGGGCATTCCGTCCGCCGCCGGCCCGTTCAAGCCCGTCGTTCTCGGCCTGGACACGGAGCACCCCGACGATTCGGTCATCGGGTTCGCCTTCGACGCGGCCCTGCGCCGACAGACCTCGCTGCGCGTCCTGCACGGCTGGAACCCGCCGTCCTACTACGCCTACGGCCTCACCGCAGACCTGGAGTTCCACGCCGAGCTCGCCCGCCACCACGCTGCCGCCATGGCGGATGTCCTCAGGCCGTGGCGCAAGAAGTTCCCCACCATCGAGGTCGTCGAGGAATCCCGATTCGGCCAGGCGGCCATCCCTCTCGTCGACGCCTCCCGGGAGGCATCCCTCGTGGTCGTGGGCCGTCGCATCCGCCGCAACCCGCTCGGCGCCCATATCGGCCCCGTCACCCATGCCGTGCTGCACCATGCGACCGCGCCCGTCGCCGTCATAGCCCACGCATAGACACGCACATCCCTTCACAGAAAGGCGAGTTGCTCATGTCACTCCGCATAGGCATCAACGGCTTCGGCCGGATCGGCCGCGTCTATCTGCGCGCAGCTCTCGAACGCGGCCTCGGAACTCAGGTCGTGGCCGTCAACGACATGGTCCCGCCGGCCACCCTTGCGCATCTCCTCGCGTACGACTCGACATACGGCCGGCTCAGGCGCGAGGTGACGCACGACGACTCCTCGCTCACCGTCGACGGACACCGCATCGCCGTGGCCTGTGAGCGCGATCCGGCGGCGCTGGACTGGGCGGGCCACCAAGTCGACCTGGTCATCGAGTCCACGGGCCGCTTCCGCGACCGGGACGCCGCCGAGCTGCACATCAAGGCCGGAGCGCGCAAGGTACTGCTCTCCTCACCCGGCAAGGGCGTGGACGCGACCGTGGTCATGGGCGTCAACGAGGACACGTACGACCCCGGTCGACACCACGTCATCTCGGCAGCTTCCTGCACGACCAACTGCGTGGTGCCCATGGTGAAGGTGCTGCACGAGCGCTTCGGCATCGAGCGCGGTCTGATGACCACCATCCACGGCTACACCAACGACCAGGCCCTGCTCGACGGCCCGCACAAGGACCTGCGCCGGGCCCGCGCGGCAGCAGTCAGCATCATCCCGACCAGCACCGGCGCGGCACGCGCCGTCGGCCTTGTCGTGCCCGAACTCGACGGCGTGCTCGACGGGTCGGCCGTGAGGGTGCCGGTGGAGGACGGGTCCCTGACCGACCTGACCGTGGTCCTGAACAGGGAAGCGACCGCTCAGGAAATCAACGCCGCATTCCACGCGGCTGCCGGAGGTCGTCTCGACGGCATCCTGAGCATCGCCAAGGCACCGATCGTCTCTCGCGACGTCATCGGCGACGCGTCCTCCTGCGTCTTCGACCCAGCTCTCACGCAGGCGCACGGGAACCTGGCCAAGGTGTTCGGCTGGTACGACAACGAATGGGGCTACGCAAACCGACTCCTGGATCTGACCGGGTACGTCGCCGCCCAGATGTAGCCGTGTATGGGCGCTCCCATGCCTCTGCGTGGGCCGAGCTCGCCACACGCCCAGGGGCCCCCGCCTTCCACATCGGCAGCGCAGCCCCTTGTCCGGGCACGCCGCCCGACAGGGCCACTCGGCCCTCAGCACTGCCCTATCGGCCCCTCGCGGGCTTACCTCAGGCGCAAGACCTTGGAACGTACGAGATGCCGGGCGCGACTCCCGCTGCGCCCACCTCGTACACCGCCTGTGCGGCCGCCCGGGGAGCCGGCCGCACAGGCAGCCCGCACCGATCTCCCGCGACTTGCTTTAAGTGAGGCCCTCATGAAGGCGCTCGTCTACCACGGCCCCGGCAAACGCTCCTGGGACGAGGTCCCCGACCCCAAGATCCAGGACCCCGGCGACGCGGTCATCCGCGTCGACGCCGTCACGATCTGCGGCACCGACCTGCACATCCTCAAAGGCGACGTGCCCACCGTCGAACCCGGCCGCATCCTCGGCCACGAAGCCGTCGGCACGATCCAGGAAACCGGCCCGTCCGTCACCACCGTCCGCCCCGGCGACCGCGTCCTGATCTCCTGCATCACCGCCTGCGGACGCTGCCGCTTCTGCCGCGAAGCTGCCTACGGCCAGTGCCTGGGAGGCGGCGGCTGGATACTCGGCCACCGCATCGACGGCGTCCAGGCCGAATACGTCCGCGTCCCGTTCGCCGACACCTCCACGCACCCCCTGCCCGACCAGGTGACCAACGAGCAGGCACTGATGCTCGCCGACATCCTGCCCACCTCCTACGAGGTCGGGATCCTCAACAGCCGTGTCACGCCAGGTGACGTCGTGGCAGTCATCGGCGCAGGCCCCATCGGCCTCGCCGCGATCCTCACCGCCCGCCTCTTCAGCCCCAGTCGGATCATCGCCGTCGACCCGGCACCGGCCCGCCGCGAAGCCGCCCTGCAGCACGGCGCCCACCTGGCACTGGACCCCGGCGAGGACATCACGGCCCGCATCACCGAACTCACCGACGGCCTCGGCGCGGACGTCGCGATCGAGGCGGTCGGCATCCCTGCCACCTTCGAAATGTGCACGCGCATCGTCCGACCCGGCGGCCGCGTCGCCAACGTCGGCGTCCACGGCAGCCCCGCCACGCTGCACCTCGAAGACCTCTGGATCAAGAACATCACCATCACCACGGGCCTGGTCGATACCCACTCCACACCGACCCTGCTGCGCATGCTCGCAGCCGGCCAACTCGACGTGAGCAGCTTTGCCACGCACCGCTTCGAACTGCAGGACATGCAGAAGGCGTACGACGTCTTCGAACGGCCCTCGGAGACCGGAGCACTCAAGGTCGCACTCTCAGCCAACTGATCCTTACCTGGCGCACAATCCAGGCTCACTCCCTGGCCCTGCTGCCGACGATCGCTGCGACCGCCCGGCGACGGCGGACCTCGGGCGCCATGCCACCCTCGCGCTGGACTTCACTGATCAGCGGGGGTGTTCGGGCAAACATGGACCTTCAGCCTGTGTTGTCGGGCTGAAGGTCTGCGCACATCCGAACGGCCGTCCTGATCAGTGAAGTTCGGCCGGCAGGGCGGAGTGGCTCACAAAACCTACGGTGGCTCACTGACACCAATCGGGAGTCCCCCGCTCGCCACCCGAGCAGGGGCCTTCCCCGTAGCGACTTCCCCGTGAGCACTTGTTCGTCAGGGCCGCTGATAGCGCAGCAGCAACATGGCCGCGTCATCGTGCAGCGGGCCGTCCGAGTGCTCGACGAGGTCGGCACGCAGCGCGTCCAACGCTGCCTGCGGGTCTCGTTCCTCCAGCAGGATGGCGTGGTCACCGATCGGATAGAAGGCGCCGGTGCGGTCGCGGGTTTCGGTGACACCGTCGGTGTAGAGGAGCACTTGGTCGCCCGGGGTGAAGTCCGTCTCATACGGCAGAGGGCCTTTGACTCCGTGCAGGCCGAGTCCCAACGGCAAGGCGTAGCGCGGTGGTTCCGGGAAAGCTGTGGCCCCGTCAGGGCGCACGATCATCGGTGCGGGGTGACCATAGTTGAGCAGCGTGATGGTGTGCGCGTCGGTGACCTCGGCAAGGATCGCGGTCACGAACTTCTCCCCGCTGACGACTTCCACGGGGGAAGACGAAGTGCCGACGTACCACGAGGCGATGACCACCGACCTGTCCACGCTGACCACTGCAGCGGACAAGTGGGACGACATGGCGGGCGAGTTCAAGAAGCTCGAGACCGCCTACGAACGGGACGTCTCGAAGATATTGATGGGCCAGACTTGGCAGGGTTTGGCCGCCAACGCCGCCAATGACCGCTTCAAGATCACGCTCCGTGAGTACCAGGGCGCCCAGAAGGAAGCCAAGGCCATCGCAGCGCTCCTGCGGGATGCCCACAACCAGTTCACCGAATTGCGCGGCAAGCTCAAGTCCGTACGCGCCGACGCCATCAAGGCCGGCATGACGGTTTCCGAGCAGGGATATGTCACCTTCGACACCGCGAGCCTCGATGCGGCGACCCGTAACGCCTACCACCACGACCCCGACTACCAGGCCTCGGTCCGCAAGGCAGTGGGTGAGTGGAACGAGGCCATCACGGCAGCGGTCAAGGCCATCACCGACGCCGACGCGGGCGTGAAGCTCGCCCTGGAAGCGGTGGTAGTCGACCGAGACGCCCTCGACGGAACGTTCAACGGCTTCAACCACGAGGCCAAGTCGGACATCGAGAAGTACGAGGCCGACCACGCAGCGGACATTGCCACCCGCATCAACGGCGGTGAGAAGGTCTCCGCAGCGGAGATGGCCGAGCTCAAGCGGACCTTCCGCGACAACTCCGACGACCCCAAGTTCTCCCAGACCCTCCTCAACAGCCTCGGCGCCTCGGGCACGGTGAAGTTCACCAACAAGCTCAACGACTTGGCGTACTTCGATGACAAGGACCGCAAGAGCGACTACCTGGGCCTGCAGAAGGGCCTTGCCACTACGCTGGCGACCGCGACGAAGAACCCCGACTCCAAGTTCTACAAGGACTTCCGGGCCGATCTGAAGAAGGCCGGGCTCGAGAAATACGACTTGAAGGCCGTCGGGGAGCACATGGACGACGGCCGCAAGGGCCACGACCAGCAAATCCGCGGATATCAAGCCCTTGTGACGATGATGGAGCACGGCGATGGATACTCCACGCAGTTCCTGAGCGATGTCACCGACGACATGATCTCCGCCGAGAAGAAGGACCCGAACGTCTGGGACCTGTATGGCGACTTCAGCGGCAAGGAGACGAGCTGGTTCGCGCATGACCCCGTCGACGGTGCCCTCGGCATCATGAGTAAGGCCCCGGCAACAGCCACTGCCTACCTCGACCCTGGAGCTTCGGGAGAGGACGCCGAGCACAGGAGCAACGACCGCCTGCGCTATCTACTGGACCGCGACAGCGACTTCATCAACAACAGCACGTGGGGAGGTCCTGGAGGAAACATCGAGTACGAGGGTGTCGACTCCAGGGACACCGCCATCACGGACAGCCAGAAGGGCTTGGGCCTGGCGCTCGAAGCTGCGAGCACCGGACGCGAACCCAACGCTCCTGGAGCAGAGTTCGGCCATCACACGGAGGCGCAGGCCCGGGTCATGCAGGACACCATCGCCCTCCTGGATCAGGACGGGAAGGGTGACACGGTTCCGGAGAACATGAAGGTGCCGCTCGGACGGGCACTCGCCGACTACACCGTCGACACCCACGCAATCCTCAGCGGCACCGAGAAGAGCAGCCCTGAAGGGCTGAGCGGAATCAACGACAACGGCGACGACTCGAGCATCACCAACAGCAAGGCCAGTTTGCTTCGTGTCATGCGTGGCGTATCGGATGCGGAGTACGGCACGACCCCCGAGGGTGATCCCGTCCTCGTCCACGACCTTCTGTACGAGAACCAGAAGCTCTACTCCGCCGAATACCTGGACACCGCCCGACAGGCGCCGGCCGACCAGCAGAACAACGTGGTCGGCGACTGGGACAACAAGGCTCGCCACGTCGGAGAGGTCTATGGCTCGATGACTGCCATCGGGGCCGACATGATCCTGGACGACCGTGACGCCAAGATCGGCAAGCTCAATGACGACATGCGCTACACCTACCACGGCGTGGGTGGACTGTTCACTCAGATCCCTGTCGTGGGCGACCCGATCCAGCGCATGGTCGACGCGGCGACGTACGAGTACTCCAAGGACGTAGCAGCAGCAGCCGAGGACGCCGCCAGGTCCCAGGACAGCACCGCCTCGTCGGCCGGCATCGGCGGCACGAATGCGCTGCTTCAGGGTTGGGGCAGCACGCACGGCATCGGCGATACCGAGGCTCATAAGCACGCCATGGGCGAGGCGAAACAAAGTTTCATCACCGGGCGCGAGGACGCCTTCACTGCACTGCGTACGAGGAAATGACATGACGAACAGCAGCGGCCGACCGCGTCTCGGACCAAAGATCATTGCCGCGGTCCTGGCGGTCGTCATCGTGGCCGTGGGCGCGCACCTCTGGTTGAACACCAATCTCATGAGCAAGGAGAGTGTGTGCGGGGGGCTGGTGCCCACCGACTCGGCAGACTCTGTCTTCAGCACGTCCGGCCGCGTCACCGAAGGAGTGGCTTTGGATGTCGCGTCGGCTGACCGGCTTGATTTCACTTGCACGGTGGACAGTTCGTCCTTCCTTCCCGGCTCAAAAACCGAGTCCGTGAGAATCTCGGGGAGCCGCGAACGCGGCGACTTCGCATTCTCGGAGGACGGTCGCTGGCCGAGCCCGGCTCGGATGTCCTACTTTGCCGACGGCGCCACGGGGGCAGTGGGATCGGACCACGGATGGGTCCTACTGCCCGATTCCTGCACGACGCAGGACGGACCCGCCGTCGTCGAGGCGTACGCCCCTGAAGGCTCGGATCCGGCGAAAGTCGCCCGGCTACTGACGGAGGTCGCCAACAGGGCGGCCAAACAGGCGAATTGCGTGGGCCGGAAAGAACTCACCGGCCCTGACGGTCTCGTTTCGGCCCCGAAAGCACAACAGGTGACGGGCGACACAGTGTGCGGACTTGAAGGCCTGCAATTCCCTGGACCGAAGGGGCAGCCGAAGAGCGTTCAGCGGGTCCAGGATCGCGCCAAGCACACGTGGTCGTGCGAGGTCGAGGGATATGCCGTGTTCAGCGTGACGCAGGAGCCTCACGTCGTTGCGGGAATCCAAGCCTCACCCACGTACGAGACACAGCCGGAGGTGGCAGGGCACAAGGTGTCGGGATTCGACCCCCAGCACGTGGTCGCCGATTGTTCGGGAACGCCTACCTACTTCTCCCTGCAGGTCGGACAGGACTACCACGACGCGATGGGGCAGCCCGGCACTCCGCGCGTAAAGGAGCTGTTCGAGAATTTCGTCGACGTGGTCGGCAAACGGTTCAACTGCGCTTCGCGGTAGGCCCTGGACGCGGCCGACTGCGGGTATTTACGCTGCCTTCCGCCAAGCGAGCACGGCCACCCTGATGTGCCCACAGGACGGCCGTGAACTGCGCCCCCCAACAGGTCGACGTTGCCCACAGCCCAGCAAGTCCCGCCAACCGGCTTGACCGGTATAGGAGGTTCACGCTGATCACCCTAAATGTCGTGCGCTAAGCTAACGATCGAGCGCAACGCTCTGTTGAGCGGTGTATTGCTCAGTCTTCAATTGGGCGTAGAACGTCGCTGAGCGCAGAACTGACGGGGGTAGGCATGGATCGCAGCACCCGCGCCACCCGTCTGTGCACCACCGACTTCTTCTACGGCCCCCGCGCAGCGGGCACGCTCAGGGCAGCACGCGTCGACAACTCGGCGCGCGACAGTGTCCCTGATACCGGCAGCATCGCCGCGATCATCTCGCGCCACTGACGTCAGGGAACCAGCTCCCGCTCTGCTGCCGCATCGGATTCCGCCGTCCCACCCAGCGACGACCCGAGCAGCACCCTGCTGACATCACCGCGAACACCCTTGGCTGATAAGGCACTTCTGCGCCTTCATTCTCCGACACCCTGCCGCCGCCATCGCGCACGCCTCATACGCGTGCCAGCCACCTGTTATCCGCGCCGTCGCGCCCGGCCCGTAAAGGCCGACGCTCGAAGGGGCACTGACGCCATCGCCGAATCAACCCGGAGGAGACGCCCGTGCACCACACCACCGCCCTGCTCATCGAGCTCGGGGCCATCATTCTCGGCCTGGGCCTGCTGGGCCGCCTCGCCGGACGGGCGGGCTTCTCCCCCATCCCGCTCTACCTGCTGGCCGGACTCGCCTTCGGACACGGCGGCCTCTTGCCGCTGGGAGCCAGTGAGGAATTCGTCGCCACCGGCGCCGAGATCGGCGTCATCCTGCTGCTGCTCCTGCTCGGCCTCGAGTACACCGCCGGCGAACTCGTCTCCAACCTCAAGACCCAATTCCCCTCCGGCGCAGTGGACTTCACCCTGAACGCGCTGCCCGGAGCCGCAGCGGCACTGATCCTGGGCTGGGGCCCCGTCGCCGCGGTCGCCCTGGCGGGCGTCACCTGGATCTCCTCCTCCGGGGTCATCGCAAAGGTGCTGGGCGACCTGGGCCGCCTCGGCAACCGGGAGACCCCCGTCATCCTCGGCGTCCTGGTCATCGAGGACCTTGCCATGGCCCTCTACCTGCCGATCCTCACCGCCCTGCTCGCCGGCGCGAGTCTGTCCGGGGCCGGCCTGACCCTGCTGATCTCGCTGGGCACCGTCGGCACCGTGCTCTACGTCGCCCTGCGGCACGGCCGGCTGCTCAGCCGTGCGGTCTCCTCCGACAACCCCGAGCTGCTGCTCCTGGTCGTCCTCGGCCTGACGCTGCTGGTCGCCGGATTCGCCCAGCAGCTCCAAGTGTCCGCCGCCGTGGGCGCGTTCCTCGTGGGCATCGCCCTGTCCGGCAAGACCGCCGAGGGTGCAGGCACCCTGCTCACGCCGCTGCGTGACCTGTTCGCCGCCGTGTTCTTCGTCTTCTTCGGCCTGTCGACCGACCCCGCGGCCATCCCGCCGGTTCTCCTCCCGGCCCTGCTCCTTGCCGCCGTCACCGCCTGCACGAAGATCGCCACGGGCTGGTACGCGGCACGCCGCGCAGGGATCGGCAAGGCGGGCCGCTGGCGGGCGGCGGGCGCGCTCGTGGCCCGCGGGGAGTTCTCCATCGTGATCGCCGGACTCGCCGTCGGCACCGAACCTCGCATCGGGCCGCTGGCCACCGCGTACGTCCTCATCCTGGTCGTAGTCGGCCCGCTCGCCGCCCGCTTCACCGAGCCCCTGGCCCGACGTCTCACCCGCCCCGCTGCCCCGGCGATGCAGGTACCCGCCGTGCAAGCCGACCGAGCCGAAGCCGAAGCGGTGCCCATCGCCTGACCGCCCCTCCCCCACGGCGCGCCAGTACGCAGAGACTCTGAGACCAACAACCTGACCAAGGAGTCGAGATGGCCATGCCCACGTCCCCGGCACCTACTCGACTACTACAAGGACGTCCTCATCCGGGCCGGTGCAACCGGCCGCCGATTGACCCGCGAAGAGCTGGTCTGCCGCCGCAAGCTCGGCGCGCAGGCCGCTCTGGCCGGATAGGCCTGGCGTCCACTCATACCCGCACACGCACCGGCGCACCGCGATGGGGCCGTCCTTCCGCTCCCCCGTGGCGGCAGGACGGCCCCGCGGCCTCCCCTTGAGGTGGCCGGTCGGTCAGTAGAGCTTGTTGACGGCCGTGGTCGTGGTCTTCTTGAAGGCCGCCACCGGTGCGTCCTTGAAGCCCCCCATCTGTCCCCACTGCACGACGGTGACGGTCCGGCCGTCCCGCCCGACCGACAACAGGGCGATGTCGGTGGCGCCCCAGGACGTCTCGGTGTGCAGGCCACGGACGCGTGCGCCCTCCTCGACCGGCAACTTGCCGTAGTCGCGGCCCTCGGCCTCGACGTCGGGCGAGGACTGCTCGATCCGTGCGGCGCACGTGCGGATCAGGTCGTCGTAGTGCTTCGCCAGGGCTTTCGCATGGGCGGCGGAGTCCGTCACCACGGTCAACTGCACGGCGCCCGCGTCCAGGTCGGTCCGGAACTGCCGGTAGCGGTAGTCGTAGTCGAGCACGCCCTCCGTGCTCACGCAGAAGCCGAGTTCCTCCGGGAACCCTTCGGTGACCGGACCGGCGGTCCAGGACGACGACGGGTGCGGCGGCAGCTGGGAGGCCGACAGGAACTTGGGCGCGGCCGCCTTCGAGGCGGCGCCTGCGACCGGGGCCGTGAGGACCGTGCCCGCGGCGAGTGCGGCGACGGTGAGGGCTGCGGAAGCGCTGGTTCGGATGCGCATGGACATGGATGTTCCCCCGTGCATGAGTGCGTGGACATGAGTGCCGCGGCGAGGCCGGCTGGTCGGCCCGGGCCTGGCCGGTGCGACACCAAGAGCATCAGCTTTCACAGCGCCCCGGCGCAACAGCCGACAGCCGATCGAGCACGGTGGAACCATCCCAGCCCATCTGACGTGCAGGTATACGGGCGCCTGGGATGCCGTCCCAGGCACCAGGCGAGGTCGTACGAGGACAGGGGGACCCGTGTCGGCACAGGGCGAGGGCGACGGCATCGACGAGGTGGCCGAGTTCGCGGCGCTGCTGCGAGCGTTGAAGGAGCGCACGGACCGCAGCTACGGCTCGCTGGCCCGCCGTCTGGGCATGAACACCTCGACCCTGCACCGCTATTGCGCGGGCGATACGGTGCCTCTCGACTTCGCTCCCGTGGAACGCTTCGCGTCCCTGTGCGGGGCCACCTCGGACCAACGCCTGGAACTTCACCGCCGTTGGCTCCAGGCGGTCGCAGCCCGCCGTCGGCCTCCCTCGGCAGGGGCAGCGCACAGCGCGTCCGATGCCAGGGCGCCGCAAGCCGGAAACGACGGAGTGGAAGGGCCGGACACCGCCGCGGCGGGCAACGCCGCACCGGCCGTACAGCTCAGGGCCGAGGACGGCCCGATCGCCACACCGGCCGTACAGCTCAAGGCGGGCGACGCCCCGGCCGCCACACCGGAAGCAGCGCCGCAGGCCAACGGCAGCAGCCCGGTCGCCGAAACGGAATCCGCGCCCCGACCGCCCGGCGCGCCCTCGCACCCGTCCCGTCCCTGGTACCGCCGTAGACGTCTCGCAGTCGGACTCGCCGCCGTCTGCGCCGTACTGGCGACACTCGGGTCCTTCTCCACGCTGCCGGACGGACGGCGGGCCTCCGCCGACGGCCTTGGCCGGGTCGCCGATACGGCGCGGGCCACGGCTCCGGAGCAGCCGGGCGCCTCACCCGGCCCGAGCGACACCCCCAGCACCGAGCCGCCTTCCGGGTCCCCCACCGCGAAGGCGAAGCCGGGCACCTCCCGCCCGCCCGGCGCGACATCCGCCCCGCCCCGCGGCGAACAGCCCGCCGGACTGCCGCTCACCTGGTCCGTCAACTCCCAGGCGTGGGAGCTCGGTTGCGGTCACGACTACGTCATCGCCAAGCCGCCGAGCCAGGTTCCGCCGCCCCCGGCCCCGCAGGACGCGGCGCCCTGGGCGGCGGCACAGAGCGCGGTGCACGGCGGCGAGACGCTCGTCCAGCTGTCGGTCCAGGGACGCAGCGACACGGCAGTCGTGCTGGAGGCGCTGCGCGTGCGCGTGGTCGGCCGTACGGAGCCGGCCGAGGGCAACGCCTACGCCATGAACCAGGGTTGCGGCGGGGCGCTCACTCCCCGGTACTTCGCGGTGGACCTGGACAAGGACCGCCCCATCGCCCGCGCGGTCGCCGGGAGCGACTCCGGCACGCCGATCCCGGCCGTACGGATGCCCTACCGCGTCTCGGCGAAGGACCCCGAGGTACTCCTGGTCACGGCCGGGACCACCTCGTGCGACTGCCGCTGGTACCTGGAGCTGGACTGGTCCTCCCAGGGCAGCAGGGGCACCGTCCGCATCGACGACGACGGCCGCCCGTTCCGCACCAGCGCCATCGACGGCCTGCCCCGGTACATGTACGACACCCTGGGACGCCAGTGGGGCTCCTACAGCTGAGGACAGCGCACGTCGCGGCGGGTTCGGCCGGACGGGAGCGGCGCCTCGTTCCGCCGGACGGGCGGAGCTCCTCATTGCTCGGACGGGATGCCCCTCCTTGCGGGAATCTCTGTGTGCACCGGCGACATCGGGGCAAATGAGGCATCAGTCAGCCCGCCCTCGGCATGGTTGCGGCCATACATGAGTGAGCGAGCGACCCGGAGCCCGATGCCGCACCGGCACGCACAGAACATGAGGAGACCCTGTGACCAATGACAGGCAAGGCGCCGTGGAGCTGATTCTCGACGACCACCGGCGGATGGAGGAGCTGCTCCGCCGCATGCGCAACGTCGACGAGGACCGCGGCAAGGCGCTCGGCGAATTCTCCGATCTGCTGATCGCGCACGGTGAGGCCGAGGAGGAAGAGGTCTACCCCGCGCTCAAACGCTTCCGCGACATCGACAACGAAGAAGTCCAGCACGGAGTGAAGGAGCACGCCGAGGGCAACGAAGCGCTTCTGGCGCTGCTCGAGGTGCCGGTGGTGGGTTCGAAGGAGTGGGACGAGAAGCTGGAGAAGCTCTCCGAGGCGATCACGCACCACCTCGACGAGGAGGAGCGCACCATCCTCAACGGGGCCCGGGAGAACGTCCCGAAGGAACGCCTTGTCGAACTCGGCGCGTCCTTCCTCCGGGCTCGGCAGCGGCATCTGGACGCCGGCAGCGGCGATGCCGACAACGTACGGCGCATCGTGGCCGACGGCCCGGACGCCTGATCCGCCACGGCGGGTCCTGCGCCCTGCCGCCGACCCGTAAGGCCGGCCCCCGGTCAGACCGGATACGCGTACTCGATATGGATCAGACGCGCGACGCCGACCAGCAGGAACACCGCCGGCACCAGCAGCCACCAGCGGGCGAGGGTGCCGCGCCGTACCGGCACGTACGAGAGGAGAAGGGTGAGCGTGCCGAGGACGCAGAGGATGACGGCGGCCGCGGCGATCCCGTCGATCGCGGCCGAATCCCAGGCACCTTCGGGCCGGATGAACAGGGCCCCGTAGCCGACATAGCAGCCGAGCAGATTCGCCAGTACGAGTACGGCCGTCCACGATCCGCGCGCCGCACCGGTCACACGTCCTGCCCCGCTCACTTGATGGCGCCCCTCGCGTCGTCCAGGTTCCGGTCGAAGCCCCGGCCATAGGCCTGGGCCTGGTCATTCTGCCAATACGGCCCGCCGTTGTAGCGGGCGGCCAGTTCCTGGCGCTGTTCGCGGGTCATCTCCTCGGCCGGTACGTCCGCGAACCCGCTCTCCTCCTTGAGCATCTTCAGATACTCGCTGGCGATGAACATGTTCTGGCCCGGGTCCTGGAGGGCGGCCTCGATGGTGTCGCGCTGCCCATCGGTCAGGTTCTCGGGGTCGTAGCCGAGCACCTCCGCGCCACGGCGCACCTGAATCGCGATCGGACCGAAGGATGTCTCGTCGGGCGGGCTGGCGAGGCGGTCGATCGGCAGGTTCTCCGGCGTCCAGGGAAGCCAGCCGCCGTCCGAGATCTCCCGGATCGTGTCGACGCCGTCGTCCATCCACCCCCACTGTCCGCCGATTTCCTGATACGCGATGCCCGCGACCATGTCCGCCGGAAGTCCGGAACGCTCGGCGGCCGCCTTGATGATCTCCTTGTTCGCGGCGATCCACTCGCGCCGGTCCTGGCCGTCGGACGGCGTCGACCAGTACGCGTCCTCGGCCTGAGGCAGCTGCGTGAGCCGCATCCGGATGTCCCGCAGCGCAGCCGACTCGTCTTCCTTGCCCACCGGTTGCGTGAACCCGGCCTTCGGCCCGCTGCCCGCCAGCTTCGCCAGCGGGTCGTCCTTGGCCTGCGCCGCCTCGGCCCGCAGCGCCGGTATCGAGGAGAGCAGATCCTTGGCGTCCCCGAAACCTCCGCCACGGAAGTCGGGCAGCGCCTTGTACGCGGCGTCCAGCGAAGCCGTACAGCTGTCCCTGGCCTCCTTCTCGACGCTCTTCGCCCGGCCGAACGCGGCGCTCGCGTCGTCGTGCGCGCGGTTCGCCTCGTCCTTGATGTCGTCGATGTCGACGGTCACTTCGGCCATCCAGTCCAGGAAGCCCGTGGTGCCGCGCAGGTCTTCCCACTGCCGCATCGGCTCGGCGCGCTGCGCCGTGTCCGTGACCGCCTCCCCCACCTGAGCGACCAGGCCCTTCAGGGTCGACTCCGCGCGCAGCCCGTCCGAGTAGTGCGACTTGGCTATCTCCAGTGCACGCGCGTAGTGCAGCAGCGCGCTCTGCGCCTTGTCGTAGCCGTCGGACAGATGCGTGACAAGCTCGTTCGCCTCGCGCAGCCGGTCGTCGTACGGCTTGCGGTTCTCACTCACCCAGTCCGTCTTCTTCGCCGCCTTGGACGCCGACGGCTCGATGCTCAGCAACAGATCGCGCAACCGCCGGAATTCATCGGCGTTCCGCTCGACGAGCGCCGCATTGCACCCTTCGAGGAACTCCACATCGGCACGGTAGGTATAGGCCACGGGTATTCCGCTCTCACCGCTTCTCGGGCGGCACGTACACACCCGTTTCCAGCAGGGCGTTCATCATTCCGCCCGCCACGTCGCCGTCGTACGACACGTAGTTGCTCTTGGTGTCCCGCAGCCGCGTCGACAGCGCGGCGAGCAGTGACGTCAGATCCTGATACTGGTCGTCCGCGAAGCGCGCGAACCGATCCACCTTCTCGGCCACATCCGGATGCGAGCGGGGTGCGCGCGCCGTCGTGCACAACTCCCCGTCCGGACGCCCCTCGTAGAGCAGACCGGCCAGCTCGATCAGCAGATGCGAACTGCCGTCGAGCGACTGGTGCTTCACACGGAAGCCGTCGCCGGGACCGGAGCCACCGGACCCGCCGCCGCCCGGCTCCGGCGCCACCTGGTTCAGCCGCATTCCGGACGCCGCGGCGGCCGCGTGCCGCTCGGCCGCGGCCGCCTTCAACTGCTCCCACTCTTCCCACGCCAAAGCGAGCCCCCGTTGCCCTCTGTCGAACTCTCAAGCGATCAAGGGTACTTGATCGGCGATGAGGCGCCGAGGCAGCACAGTGAACCGACTCGGCCGCGCACAAACCTCTGCCGCACCCATGGGCAACTTCCTTACTCGCTGGTAAGTTTCGCCGGACCTTACCCGCCGGTAACGCCTGTGGCGGGTTCAGCAGCCGTCCCTGTCAGCCGCTTTCGCGAGTCGAGGGAGTCATGCAGAAATCAGTCCGGCGCATCGCCACCGCAAGTGTCACCGCTCTCGTCCTGACCGCCGCGCCCGGCATCGCTGTCGCGGCACCGTCGGCCGACGCACCGTCGTCGGCAGGCGCCTCCCCGGCAGCCGCCGCGGGCGCCGCGCTCTTCACGTACGTCGGGAGCCAGCCGCCCTCTTCCTTCAAGCCCGGGGACGTGCTGAAGAAGCGGACGTTGAAGTACCACGTCCTCGGCATCCCGACCGCGGTCGAGGCGGTCCAACTGCTCTTCCGTACCACCGACGCACAGAACCGCCCGTCCGCCGGTGTCACCACCGTGGTGCGCTCCGCGACGAGCGACGGCAGCAAGGCCGTCTCGTACCAGTCGTTCTACGACTCGCTGAACCCCGAGCACGGGCCGTCCCGTGCGATCGCGGGAGATGTGAGTCTCGGCGGTGCGATCGCGAACGCGGAGACCGTCTTCATCGTCCCGTTGCTCCTGGCGGGCTACGACGTGATCATCCCGGACACCGAGGGGCAGACCGCCAACTTCGCGGCCGGCCCTGAATACGGGTACAACACGCTCGACTCGATCCGCGCCGCGCGGAGTTCCGCCGCGCAGACCGGCATCAGACCCGACGCCCGCTTCGGCCTCATCGGCTACTCCGGCGGCGCGATCGCGACGAACTGGGCCGCCGCACTCGCACCGGACTACGCGCCGGACGTCAACCGGCATCTGGTCGGATATGCGGAGGGCGGACTGCTCGTGAAGCCTTCGCACAACCTCGAGTACGTCGACGGCAGCCTGGTGTGGTCCGGTGTCATTCCGATGGCCGTCATCGGAGTCGCCCGGGCCTACGACATCGACCTGAAGCAGTACATGAGCGACTACGGCAAGTCCGTCTACGACAAGGTCGAACACGCTTCCATCGCCGACACATTGGGCCGCTACCCCGGCCTGACCTGGAAGAAGATGGCGAAGCCGGAGTTCGCCGACCCGAACTCCGTGCCCGAGTTCGTCGAGGCGGTCAACAGGATCAACCTCGGCTCGGCACCCACCCCGGACGTCCCCGGCTATATCGCCCAGGGCAACGGCGGTGTCGCGGAAGGGACCTTCAACAACCCGCCGGGCATCGGAACGGGTGACGGCGTCATGGTCGCCGGCGACGTACGAGCGCTGGCCCGGCAGTACTGCGCCACGGGCAGCGCGGCGATCAAGTACCAGCAGTACAACGCGCTCAGCCATGTCGCCACACCCCTGCCCTGGGCACCCACCGCGCTGCGTTGGCTCGACGACCGTTTCGCGGGCAAGGCGGCACCGTCCGACTGCGGCAGGATCGCCCCGGGCAACTCCCTGGCACCGGAGCAGCCCGTGCTCCATTCGCCTCAGCAGCCCCTGCGCATCCCCCACAACTACCCAACGACACAGGGGCGTTGACAGGGGGCGCCCACAGGCGTTGACTGCCAAGTAGGCGTGGGGGCCATACGCTCCTGAACTCTCGAGCCCGGCCTTCCACCTTCCGTTTCGTCAGGACCCCGCGGAACGCAGGAACCATCACTGCGACCGCGGAGGCCCGCCATGCTGCTCTGGATTCTCCTCTTCCTGGTGATCCTCGTTCTCTTCGGATTCGGCTTCACCATGCAGGCCCTGTGGTGGGCCGCCCTCATCCTGCTGGTCGTCTGGATCGTCGGCTTCGCCATGCGCGGTCGCGGCGGTCGCGGCGGTGGCGGACGTCGGTACAGCCGCGGTCGCAGCCGAAGTCGCAGGTGACACGGCGCCGTGTGCGCCCAGGACCGATGAGGGACGAGGGACAGCCATGAGTGCTGGAAACACGTACCGGAACAAAGTGCAGGTCCTCAAGGGCAGGATCACCGAGCGCATCGGCCGGTCCACCCGGAACAGGCGGCTGCAGCGCGAAGGCCGGGTCGACCGGACGTCCGGAGGCCTGAAGCAGTCCGGCGACAAGGCCAGGCGGGCCTTCCGTCGCTGACCACGAGCGCCCCGGGCGGTGCCCACAACACCTGGACACCGCCCGGCAGGCACCACAGGGCACAACGAAGCAGTAAGCCGAAGAAGGCACCCATGTCCACCGTCGTGATCATCATCGTGGTCGTCCTCATCCTGGCCGGCCTCTTCGCCGGGCGTGGCCGCGCAGTCGTCAAGAACCGTGGCGGACGAGGGCTGAAGCGTCGCTTCGGCCCCGAGTACGAGCGCGCCCTCGCCCTGCACAACGGCGACGTCACGGCCGCCGAACAGGAACTCGGCGAGCGCGTGAAGCGGTACGGCTCCCTCCGGCCGCAGCCGTTGACGGACGAGAGGCGCAGGCAGTACGAGGCCCGATGGGACGCACTGCAGACCCAGTTCGTCGACTCGCCGCGCAAGGCAGCCATCGAGGCCGACTCGCTGCTGGCGCAACTGGCCGGCGACCGAGGGTTCCCGGGCGGCGCGCAGTTCGAGGAGCAGATCGCCGCGCTCTCCGTCCATCACCCCGCACACATCCACGGCTACCACCGGGTCCACACGGCAGCACGTGCTCAGAACAGCACCGAAGAGGTGCGCGAAGCCTTGGTCGAAGCGCGCGGCCTCTTCGACGCACTCGTCACGGACCATCCGGCCGACTCGGGCCGAAGTCGCGGGCAGGGTGTCGACGGTGGCAGCCGTCCGCCGAGAATCCGCGGCCCGCACACCACCGAAGGCAGCGCATCATGACGTACGACCCCGAGCACATCCAGCACCCCCAGGACCCGAACCCGGACTCCACCGAACAGCACATCTCACAAGCGGCGTTCACCGAACCCGGCCGAGCTCCGGGCGAGCCGACCGTCAGCGGCGACGACGCCCACCGCACTCCCGGCTCGGAGCTGTTCTCACCCGGCGACCGGGACAAGCTGACCACGCTTCTCCAGCAGGCTCTCAGCACCTTCGTGGAGAGCCCTCGGCAGGCAGTGGAGGAGGCCGATCACGCCTTCGACACAGCTGCCACCCAGCTCGCGGACGCCCTCGCGGAGCGGCGCCGCACCCTCCGGGCACACTGGCAGGGACGGGACGGCACAGAGCCGCAGACGGAAGAGCTGCGGCTGGCGCTGCGGGGTTACCGCGAAAGCATGGAGCGGCTGCTTCGCATCTGAACGCACACTCCGCCGGCGAATGACCCGACTGGGGCCCGAGCTACGGCTCGAGCCCCAGCCCATTCCTCCGATGTATCGCCGTCAAGGACAGTGGCCGCCCGCCCAGAACAGCGACCGCCCGTCAAGGACAGTGCGGCCGACGCCGGCAGGAGCGAGCGTCACAAAGGTGACCAGGGCCCCTGCCGCGTCGCACACTCTCG
This sequence comes from Streptomyces sp. N35, assembly GCF_016464295.1. NCBI lineage: Bacteria > Bacillati > Actinomycetota > Actinomycetes > Kitasatosporales > Streptomycetaceae > Streptomyces > Streptomyces sp. N35. Next base: position 92,556 of record NZ_JAEIMH010000011.1, read on the forward strand.
TCACACGCGCACCCTCGTCACACGCGCGAGCGGTGGAGCTCGAAGCCGGCGATCGAGGCCGCCTGGCGGGATGCGACGATGCGCAGCCGCCACTGACGGGCCGTCACCACGGCGGGCAGGGCGAGGATCCGGGAGGCACCGATCGTGCCGACTGTCGCCACGTGCTGCCAGCCCTCGGCCGTGCGTGCCTCGACGACCGCCGATTCGACCTGCTGGCCGTGGCGGATGTCCTCGGCGAGCCGGATCCGGTCGACCGCCTGCTCCCGGCCGAGGTCCAGCGTGAGTGTGCCCTTGGACGGCTCGGGCGACGTCCACGCCGTGTCCGGGTCGCCGTCCACCGCATGGCCGGGGCGGGGGGGGGCCGCCCCGGGGCCGCCGGGCGGCCGCGGGGCGCCCCCCCGCGCCCGGGGCCCCCCCCCCCCCCCCCCCCCC